>DASZNX010000102.1:0-4253 GCA_035551075.1 Gemmatimonadales bacterium
CCGCAGTGCGAAGCGCACCATGTTGTTCGACTCCTCCCATGGCGTCGCGTCGGCGTGGTAGAACGTCTGGACCAGGATACCATCCCACGTGCTCGCATCCCACCGGAGGTCGGCGCCGGCGGCCCACGCGAAGTCACGCACACCGCTCGCGGTAAAACGCCAGGTGCGCGTGCCGGCGACCTTACGGGTCGCGTTGGCCAGCGCCTCCTGCCGCGTGATGACGGCCACGGTCTGCCCGGGATTCTCGAACGCCTTCGCCAGACGGGCGCGCTCTTGCGCCGTGCGAATGACCGTGGGATTCGCGAGCATTCCCGTGGCCGCCACCTGGAACCCGGCCGGCACAGTGAGGCTCACGTCGAAGTCGCCGTACTCGAGATAGAACTCGCCGGCGCCGAGGTAGGGCAGGGTGTTCCAACCGTGCACGTCGTCGTACACGGCCATGCGCGGATACCATTGACCGAGCTCGTAAAACCGTGAGTCGACCCGTCCCATCCGCCCCGCGCCATACGGCGGAATCGGGAAATGCCACGCGATGTCGAAGGTGACACCGAGGTCCGGCGCGAGCGGGCGGGCGAGATCGACCCGCATCATCGTACCGAAGACCTTGGTCTTGAGCTGCTGCATCCCGGCCGCGAAACGATCGATCGTGATCCCGCCGCTGAATCCTTTGCCGCTGAAGTCGAACACGACGCCGCCCGCAAACGTGAGCGGCGGCTGATTCAGAATCGCCGACACGGAACCGGGGGCGAACAGATTCTGATCGAGTTGCACCCACACGTACGACAGTGTCTCGGGAGAATGATTGACGTAGTAGATCTTCCCGCGTCCGCGGAGCACGTTCGTTCCCGTGTCGAGCGTCGCCTGCAGCGTGTAGTCCGCGCGCTGCTGCCAGTAGCGCGACCCCGGCGCTCCCGAGGCGGCGCGCACCGGCGTCGGCGCCGGCAACGCAAGCGCGCGAAACGGCGAGGAATCGGCCACCGATTGTTGCAGGACGAAGAGCAACGCAAGCATGCGGTTCTCCTAACGAGTCGCGATCACACCCGCGGCGCGGTGCGCGATCGCCATCACGGTGAGCATGGGATTGACTCCGGACGCGCTAGGGAAGGTGCTCGCGTCCGCTACGTACAGGTTTCGTATACCCCACACCCGGTTTTCGGCATCCACGACGGACGTCCGTGCGCTGGCTCCCATGCGGCACGAGGCCATCTGATGGAACGTGACGAGCAGCAGCTGATTGGGCCCCCAACCGGCCGAATCCACTCGAGCGAGCCATTCCTTCCTGACGTGCGCGACGCCTGGTCGATAACTGATGGAGCGCGCGAGCGGAACCCAGATCTCGCGAGCCCCGGCGGCTTCCAGCAACTCGGCGGCTCGAGCCAGTCCCTCACGCAGGTGGCGCGCGTCGTAGCGTGACAGATGATAGTCGATGATTGGATGCCCATCGCGATCGATTGAAACGCGTCCGCCGAATCGATCGCGCAGCAGAATGCCGACGAGCGCGGTGCTCGGAAGCTGCGCCATCCGCTCCCGGTGTTGCGCTGCCGATTCCCACGGCGCCGCGAGTGCCTGGAGCGACGGATGCACGGGCGCGGTTTCGAACTTGAAGCCGTACCCCTCGTGCAAATTCGCAAACTGGTCGGAGTAGTGCGCCTGCACCGTGCCGGTCCACGGCCGCACGGCTTCGCCCATGTCCGCGAGCACGGCGGTCGCGGGGTGCAGCGCGAGGTGCCGGCCCAGTGCCGGCAACGTGATGCCCGATCGTAGCAGCAAAGCCGGCGAGTGGATGGAGCCACCAGCGACGACCACCACGCGCGCCCTGATGGTGAGCTCGTGCCCGCCTACCAGCGCCGTTACGCCGGTCGCGGTGTTGCCATCGAGGTTCACCCGTCGTACGTCGCAGCCGACGACGACCCGCGCGCCATGATCGACCGCGTCTTGCAGGTACGTGATCAGCGTCGATTGTTTGGCGCCGCGGCGGCATCCAAATCCACAATAGCCGCACGAGTCATCCTGCGAACAACCTTTCACGTCGCGCGGCAGCAATCCGTGATGCCAGCCCATCAGCTCGAGGCCACGGACCAGCACGCGATCGCGGCCGGACGGCTGGGCGTGCGCTGTATTGACGCCAATCCGCCGTCCTACCGCATCGAGCGACGTCGTGAATTCCGCACCCGCAAAGTGCGGCAGATCGTGTCGGCGCGACCATTCATCGCGCACCGCGGCAGGTGTCTGAAAACTCGTCGTGTAGTTGATGACGGTCCCGCCGCCCAGTGTGGAGCCTTGGAGCACGACGAAGCCCAGGTCGCGCGACGCGAGCAGGCCGCTCGCGTCGTACATGGTTGCGAGTGCTTCGCCTTCCTCATGTGTAAAGTCGGCTTCATTGCGGTAACCGCCCTTCTCCAGCACGATCACGTCCTTCCCGCGAAGGGCCAGCTCACCGGCGACGACACCGCCACCTGCTCCCGAACCCACAACCACCACGTCGCAATCGAGCATCGTGTCGCGCGCGATGGCGAGCGGCTGAATCGGCTTCGGGACCATTGGTGGCGGGCCGAGTGGCCCGGGATAGCCGATGACGGGGTGCGCCGCACGCGTTGTATAATGCGTGACGGTCGTCAGCCGCTTCAGTGCTTGAAAGGCTTTGCGCCGTTGGGGAATGCGGCTCGTCGCCCAGCCGCGTAAGAACCGCTCCCGTTCGCTGGGTGACATTCGCGTGAAGCGACGCGGGACTCCCGCGAGGAAGAAATTGATCGCGCGATTCTCGAACATCCGGAGCAAGCGATCGAGCTCCGCGCGGTCGGCGGCGCGCGGCAGTTGCGCGATCTTGCCGGCGACCCGCTCACCCAGGTCGGCCGGGGCATCCTGCACCAGGGTTGCGGCCACCACGCGCAGGACCGCCCGCGCGCGCGGCGACAGCGTCATCTCGTCTGGACGAATGTCAGCTTGAAGCCGTCGGGATCGCTGATCATGAACGTGCGCTCGCCCCACGGCATGTCTTGCGGCTCCTGATCGAGTACACCGCCGCGCGCCTTGATTTCGGCGGCCAGCTTGTCGAGATCCTGGGCCGTATGGCAGCGCACGCGCGTGCCGACACCCTTTTGCCGATCGCGCCCTTTCGCGAAGTCATCCTGCGCGAGCATGAACGACACGGCACCGGCGCGAATTTCGCAGCCCGCGAGCTCGCCGTTCTCGCGCCATTCCTCTCCGATCACGAATCCCAGCACGTCGCGGTAAAACGCGATGCTGCGCTGCAAATCGGTCGCCGTGAACGATGGCGTGATGTTGCGCAGGCGCAGCGTTTCCGGTTGGCGACGGGCCGGCGGGCGGGCGGAGGGAGGGGCTTTGGATTTCGCTGGGCGTTTCGCTCTCTTGGTCGCCATTGATTAGCTCCGTAACTGGAACATAAAAGCGTAGCGAAGGCGCGGGAGCCTCGCCAGATTCTAGACACTCCAGTAACCCCAAGAGGAAATCGAACATGGCAACCAGCAACGCCGTCGCGACGTGGGAAGGCAAGCTCAAAGAGGGGAAAGGCACCTTCAAGGCACAGAGCGGCGCGTTCAGCGGCGCTTTCAGTTTTGGTACGCGCTTCGAGGGTAAGAAGGGCACCAATCCCGAAGAGCTGATCGCGGCGGCGCATGCCGGCTGCTTCAGCATGGCGCTCTCGGCGGCGCTCGAGAAGGCCGGGCACCCGGTCGCGCGCATCGAAACGCGCGCGGCCGTGACCATCGAGACGGTCGACGGCGCGCCGAAGGTCACCCGCAGCGTGCTCGATGTCCGCGGCAAGGTACCCGGTATCGATCAGGCCGCATTTCAGCAGGCTGCGGAAGGAGCGAAGAAGAATTGCCCCGTTTCGAAAGCGCTCGAGGGCAACGTGGAGATTACGATGCAGGCAAAGCTGGTCTGACGCGCTGCAGGAGTAGTAGCCCGGCAACAAAGAACAGGCCGATGGCGGCGACCGCCGCCCGCTGGTTGCCGGCGATGTACGACACGCCGCCGAAGACCAGCGGGCCGAGGATCGACGACGACTTGCCGCAGAGCGCGTAGAAGCCGAACAGCTCCGACTCCTTGCCGCGCGGGATCAGCGATGCCATCAACGCTCGGCTCGCGGCCTGAATCGAGCCCAGTCCCAGGCCGGCGGTGAGCGCGACCGCGACGAACGTCGGCTTCGTTTGCGCAAAGTAGGCGCTGATCGATACTCCAATCCATAAGAACAACGTCAAAATGATCACTCGCTTCGCGCCCCAGCGATCGGT
>DASZNX010000103.1:0-2033 GCA_035551075.1 Gemmatimonadales bacterium
ATGATGCGCACGTGATCCTCGGTTCCCAGCTGCACCGTCGCGACGTCCCGCACGTGCAGTCCTCCGCGCACGACGACGTTGCCGATGTCGTCCGCGGTGTGCGCCTCCTGATCGGTCACGATCAGATATTGCCGGTAATCCTGGGCCACCCGGCCGACGGCCTGAACCGTGATGGACCGGCGAATCGCGTCCGCCAGGTCGTTGTAGGTGAGCGCGTGTGCGGTGAGCCTGGCGGGATCGGCGATGACTTCCAATTCGCGCACGTCGGATCCCTGCCCGTCCACACGTCCCACACCGGGGACCCGGGAGATCAGCGGCTTGATGTCGTAGCGAGCGAGATCGTAGAGGCGCGCCGGCTCGCCGCCTTCGACGTTGTAGGAGAGAATCGGAAATAATGAGGGCGTGAGCTGCTCGACCTCGATGTCGATATCCGGCGGCAGGGAGCCCTGGATTTGGTTCACGCGCGCGCGCACCAGCTGCAGCGCGCGATCCATGTCGATATTGGATGCGAATGTGATCGAGATCTCTGTCGCGCCGCGGATCGTATGCGAACGGACACGCGTGACGCCGGGAACGATGCTGACCGCCTCCTCCAGCGGGCGGGTGACGCTGAAAACGATCTGACGCGCGCCGAGGGTCGACCCTTCGGCGACGATGGTGATCCGCGAGAACCGCAGTTCGGGGTAGATCGCTGACGGCAACCGCACCGCCGCCCAGATTCCGGCGGCACTCAACAGGCCGACGACGAGATAGACGAACCGCCGCTGGCGGCTGAGAACGTCGAATAATCTCACGGGGAGGCGCGTACCTTGACGCTGTCGGTCACGCCGTACGCGCCCGCTGTGACGACCGTCTCGCCTGGCTCGAGCCCGCTCGTGATCTCCGCCTTGGTCTCACTGCGGGCCCCGACCGTCACCGGACGGGCATGCGCGATGCCCGTGGAGTCGACGACGTAGACGCGAAATCCTTCGCCGTCGGGGACGAGTGCCTCGATCGGAATCGTCACCGCGTTGGCGTGAACACCGGTCACGATGCGGCCGGCGACCGACTCGCCGATACGCAATGGGCGCGTGGGAGCGGTATGAGCGACGCGCGCGCGCACGGCCACGGCTCGGGATGCCGAATCGATGGCGACCGAGACGCTCGTAATCGTCGCCGCTCCCAGATTCTCAGCCCCAGCTCCCTCACCACTCTTCAGCGAGAGTGTGTCGCCCGCATGTATCCGGGCTGCTTCGGCCGGAGACACATTGAACAGGATGTCCAGCGCGGTGGGGTCGGCGACTTCCACCAGGGTCTGATTCGCGTCGACGGGGGCGCCCAGCACCGCGCTCATCCGCGTGACGACGCCGGCGAGCGGCGCGCGCAGCGTGGCCAGCTCCTGTGCACGCCGTGCCGTTATCGCGGCGGCCTGCGCGGCGGCCAGATCGGCGGCCGCTTGATCGGCATCCTTTTGCGGCAGGATCCCGGCCTCAGCCAGACGTTGCGCGCGCGCGTTGGCGTGCTCGGCGCTGGCGAGGCTCGTAGCCGCGCTTTGCGCGGCGGCGTCGAATGGCGCGCGCTCGAATTCGATCAATGAGTCGCCGCGCGCGACATGCTGACCGGCCACCACGAAGATGTGAGCGACGCGCGTGGGCCCGGGCGCGGCCAGGGCGGCAAAGCGCTCCGGTCGCGCGCTGACCGTCCCAATCGCATTGACCGTCTGCGGGAACGCCTCTTGGGTGGCGACTGCCGTCTTCACGCCCGAAACCGTGGGCTGCTCATCCCCCTGCTTCGCGCCGCCTCTGCAGGCGGTGACGATGACGAGAGCCACTGCGACACACGCGGATCGAATCATGGCTCGTCCGGAGTCGCCGTGAGCCACCGCAGCGTGCGCGCCGCTGTATCGGCTGCCGCGAGATCGTCGATGTATCGGGCTAGTATCTCCCGCGCGTTGCGCTGGGCCTCGAGGACGTTCGCGAGGGCCACGGCGCCTTCGCTGTAGGCCTGGAGCGACATCGCGGCGACGCGGTTGGCGCTCGCGACGAGTGCGGCGG
>DASZNX010000104.1:0-10820 GCA_035551075.1 Gemmatimonadales bacterium
TGACCTGTCGGAGGGGCTTCCTTCGCTTGAAGTCCATCAGAATGAACGGCTCCGTCAGGCGGCACCGCGTTTCGCGTGATATCGGCCGGACGAGAGCAACCGCGCCCGCGATGGTCGTTTTCGAAGCACGTATGCCCATGCCGCACGATGGCGGCCGTCGGACAGTGTCACGACGACTCGGCGACGCTCAAATTCCCCTCCTTCGTAGTCGTCCAGGGCCTTGAGCATGGAAGGTGAGGTATCCACGGGTAGCTCGTACAGTTCCCCAAAGACGCGGCCCCGGCCACGGCGAGAGACTCCGGGATATTCGCCAAGATCGTACAGCGCGCCAATCATCGACGCATGTTGAAGAAAACGCGCCCCGCGCAGGAGCGGGTGCCGTTGCCCGTTGCGCGCGCGTCTCAGCGTTCCGTACACGAACAGGGCCGCGGTTTTCACGATTGAGGAAGGAGTCTCGTCGAACGTAACAGCTCGGGGAGCCGCTCGAAACCCTGAGGCGCGAGAGCGTCGATGATGAAACCATGACGGGTGATCATACGCAAGTCGTATTCGAACAGGGCCAGGATCTCCTTGTCTGAAATTTGCCCGAGCCGACGAAGGCTTGCCAGCAGCTCAAAGAAGTTGAGGTAGCGATACAGCTCGTTCGCCAGAGGGTTAAACGTACCCTGCCTGACAGCTGATTCGAGCGCCACATAGCTGGGCTCGTCCGAGTAATCGAGTACCTGTCGTATTTCTTCGTAGCGACCACTCTCAAAGAACTTCTCGTGCAGCGAGGAGAGCCATTCAGCGCGCCGCGTGCGGACGGATCGGCGATACTGCAGATAGGCGAGGAGAACGGCGGTTGCCGCCGCAACCTTGGTCGCGATCTCCGCGGACTGTGTCCAGTCCATGCAAGCCTCCACGTTTTCGTGGTTCGCACAGAAAATGCGGAGTGATGGCGCTGTGGCAATACGGTTTGTCGCGAGTCGTGGCCGAAAAACGGCAGAGGTTGTCTGGAAGGACCGCCTCGCGCCCAAACGTCACAGTCAACTGACCCGGCGGGTCTTCCTTCTCATGAAATCCATGAGAATGAACTGGCCCAGCGTCATCGTGTTCGTGAAATAGGCCTTCCCGCGACAGATCGCCGACACCTTCTTCACGAACTCCACCAGGCTGCGGTCGCGCGCCAGCATGAACGTGTTGATGAGGATGCCGCTGCGGCGGCACAGCGCGACTTCGCGATATGTCGCCTGCAGAATGTGCGGATCGAGGCCCATCGAGTTCACATAGATCCGGCCATCGGGCTGCGTGAGCGCCGACGGCTTGCCGTCGGTGATCATGATGATCTGCCGCATGTCCTTGCGCTGTCCCATCAGAATCCGGCGCGCGAGCTTCAACCCTTCCGTGGTATTGGTGTGATACGGCCCCACCTGCGCGTGCGCGAGCTGCGCTAACGGAATCTCCTCGGCCGTATCGTGGAACAGCACGACGCGGAGCGTGTCGCCCGGGAATTGGGTGCGAATCAGATGCGTGAGCGCGAGCGCCACTTTCTTGGCCGGCGTGAACCGATCCTCGCCGTACAGGATCATCGAATGCGAACAGTCGAGCATGAGCACCGTCGCCGACGACGAGCGATACTCCGCCTGGTGCACCATCAGATCGTCATATTCGAGATTGATCGGCACACCCAACCCCTCGCGCTTCAACGCGTGCGACAACGTCGCGTTGACGTCGAGATTCAGCGTGTCACCGTACTCGTAGCGCTTGCTCGCCGCCTCGGCCTCGACCCCCGTCGCGAGATGCTCCGTTTCGTGCGCGCCGAAGCTCGATTTGCCGATGCTGCCGAGCAGATGCTTGAGGGTGCGGTAACCGAGGAAGTCGATGCCCTTATCCGTGAGATTGAACTGCACCTGCTGTGCGGCTTCTTTCGCCATGCCGCCGGGTCCGAGCACCGGCTGCTGGGCGCCGGGCATTTTGGGCGCCTGCTGAAGATTGAGATACCCTTCATCGATGAGTTTCTGCACGATTTGATCGAGCAGATCGGCGAGCTGTTTCTGGAGCTCGGCGTCTTTGCGGGCATCGCCGGTCGAATCGCCGCGCAGCACATTCAGCATCTCGGGCGTCAGCTGTCCCGAATCCATCAAGGCCTGAAGGATCGCCTGCCGCAGGGCGTCGAGCGAGCGGTCGGGATCCTCTTCGCCGAATTCACCCCAGAATGGGTGCGAGTACGGCCCGCCGGCAAAGCCTGATTGCAACAAGAAATCGGCGAGCTGGTCGAGCAGCGCCTGCAGATTGAGCGTCTCGAGCAGGCCGGCGACGTAGCGGCTGTAGGTCGTGTACCGCATGGCTCTAATCTAGCGAAAGCCGGTAGCCGTCGTGGTTTTTGCGCACGGTTACGCTCGCAAAATCCGGGATTACCGCGGTGGCACCCGCAAAATCGGCGTCGGGGTGAGTGGTACGCAGCGCCACGACTCGAGCGCCCGCTGCAAGCGCGGCCGCAATGCCCGGCGGCGCATCCTCGAACACGACGCAGTCTTGCGGGTTCCGTCCCAGCCGCTTCGCCCCAAGCAGGTATGCATCCGGGGCGGGCTTTCCGTTTTTCACGTCCTCGCTCGTGACGACGACGTCGGGAATCGGAATGCCGACGGAGCGGAGGCGCAGCCGAGCGAGATCGCGGCCGCACGATGTCACGACGGCCCAAGATGTCTTCAGCAAACGCTTCACGAACGAGCGAACACCCGGCACCTCCACAAGTCCTTCGGTGTCGAGCAGCTCCGCGTTATCGATCCAGGCAACTTCCCGCTCGGCGTCGGCGTGCGGCGCGACGATTCTGACCGTGTCGCGTGTGCGCCGGCCGTGCGCCGTGCGCAGCAGACTTTCGGGGTCGACGCCGAGGCGGGCGGCCCACGCGCGGCACACACGCTCAACTACCGCGTGGGAATCGACCAACACCCCGTCGAGGTCAAACAGAAACGCCGAGCATTGGAGGTCCATAGGCTTGTAATTTGTGTGCAATGACCGAACCTGGGGTAATGCCCGGCGGGCGGGTGCGCCGGTACGGCTTTGGGGCACTCTCCCACCGCAACTTCCGCCTCTTCTTCATCGGTCAGGGGATCTCCCTCGTCGGCACGTGGATGCAAAACGTCGGCGAAGGTTGGCTGATCCTCACCCTCACGAACTCGCCGTTCTACGTTGGCCTCACCTCCGCGCTCAGCTCGCTTGGCGTCCTGCTGTTCAGCCTGTACGCGGGCGTCATCGCCGATCGGGTGGACAAGCGGCGCGTGATCGTCTTCATGCAGCTCGCATTCATGCTGGAAGCGCTTACCGTCGCGGTTCTGGTGTGGACGCACGTCGTCGCGGTCTGGCAAGTGCTCGTCCTCGCGACAATCCTCGGCGTCGCGAGCGCGTTCGATATCCCGATGCGCCAGTCGTTCATCGTGGAGATGGTGGGCAAGGAAGACCTGATGAACGCGATCGCCCTGAACTCATCGTTGTTCAATGGGGCGCGGGTGATCGGTCCGGCGATCGCGGGCGTCCTCATCGGCGCCCTTGGCATCGCGTGGTGCTATTTCCTGAACGGATTGAGCTACATCGCCGTGATCGCAGGACTCCTCATGATGCGATTGCCGCCGCCCGTCCGCTCGGTGCGCGCGACCTCCACGTGGGCGGGGTTTCGCGAGGTGCTCACGTACCTCAAGGGCAATCGCTCCATCCGCGCGCTCATGATGTTGACCTCCATCCTGAGCGTTTTTGGGTTCCCCTACATCTCGATGATGCCCGTCTTCGACCGTGACGTGCTGCACCGCGGCGCGGCGGAATACGGCGCCCTCACGGCCTCGATCGGGGTCGGCGCCGTGATCGGCGCCCTGGGCGTGGCGCTGGCGTCGTCACGCATTCGCAAGCGCGGCCGCCTGATGCTGGTGGGAGGCACCGCGTTCGGAATTCTCCTCGTGCTGTTTTCGGCGTCGCGCTCGCTGGTGCTCGCGATGGTGCTGCTTGGCTTCGCCGGCTGCGCGATGATCGTCAATAACTCACTCACCAACACCCTGTTACAGACGGCCGCTCCCGATCACCTGCGGGGGCGCGTCATGGGGTTCTACTCGTTCGTGTTCGTGGGAATGGCTCCGTTCGGGGCATTTCTGTTTGGGTTGATCGCGGAGCACGTTGGGGCTCCTGTTACTATTGCCGGTGGCGGTGCGGTAGTGGCCATTTCGGTCGCGGTGGCGGGACTGATCGTTCCTGAGTTGCGAGCGTAGCACCCTTCGCTTCGCTCAGGGCAGGTTGTTGGCACGTCGGCATGTCGGCACGACGGCACGTCGGCATGTCGGCATGTCGGCACGAGTTCAAATGATCCCCGCTGCGTTGAATGATGCCAACTCATTGCGCGAAGGGGTTCATTTTGATTCCATGGGCGATTTTAAGAAACTCCGCGTGTGGGTAGAGGCACAACAGTTTGCTGTCCTCTCTTCGAAAGCGATCAAACAGTTACCAGACTACGAGAGATTCATCCTCGCGGATCAATGGCGCCGAGCGGCGTACAGTGTGCCTCTGAACATCGCGGAGGGCACAGGACGGAAGGGGCAGCGAGAATTCTGTCGCTACCTCGGTATCGCGTGGGGTTCCCTGCATGAATTGGAAGCAATCTTGGAGCTGATTGGAGCTCTAGAATACATTCCAGCCGACGAGCTTGCCACACTAAAAACGAAACGCGCCGATTGTGCGCGGATGATCTACGGGCTTATCCGGCGATTCCGTTAATTAATCGTACCGTCGTGCCACTTGTGCCACTCGTGCCACTCGTGCCGTCGTGCCACTCGTGCCGTCGTGCCACTCGTGCCGACGCGCGCTATCTCCATCCCCTCCTCTTCACTTCTCCCACAACCACATCCGCCGCTCCCTCGAATCCAAGCCGTTCCGCGTTGAGCACGACGTCATACTGCGTCAAATCCTGCCGGTCGCGGCCATAATGCGACTTCACATAATGGTCGCGGTGCAGATCGGTCTCCGCGATGACCTTGTCCGCGCTCGCCGGATCAACGCCGAGGCGCTCGACTGCGATCTTGCGGCGGAAGGGCAGGGAGCCAACGACGTACACGTGCAGCGCATTCGGGCGGCTCGCGAGCACGGCTTGCGCGCCACGGCCCACCAACACCACCCGGCCTTCTGACGCGGCTTCCGCAATGACGCGCTCCGTCATTTTGACGATCGTCTCCTCGTCGGTATCGACGGTAATCTGATGCTCGCCAGTAATGAGCATTTCCGGCGAACCCACGGCCAGCGTCCGGGCCAAGCGCTCGAGCAGGCCCGGCGCCCGCTCTTCGAGTCGGGCCACCTCGTCGCGCGGCAAGCCGGCGCGCCGTGCCACTTCGTCGATGAACTCGTTGTCGATGAGTGTCCATCCCTCGCCCAGCCGCTCGACGACCATGTGCGCGATCGCCGAGCCGCCGGAGGCGTATTGCCGCGTAAACGTGACGAGGGGCTTTACTGCTGACGGAGATTGCGTCGGAGATCTCCAATGTTCAGCATCGGGACGCCACCCTGCGTCGGCACCAGGATGACGAGGTTGTTCGATGATTTCATGTCGCGCAGCACGTCGAGGTACTGCCGCATCAGCGCTTCGGGCGTCAGGGTCGTGTTGAGGAGCCGCTGTTGCTCGGCCTGCAGTCGCGCGACTTCCACGCGATGGCGCTCGGTCTCGACCTGCTGCTCCTGCGCGATCTTCGCGTTGATCGCCTGCACCACCGCGGCGGGCGGCTGCAGATCGCGCAGGAAGAACGCGGTCACCGTCGCGATGCGGAAGGGCGGGCCGCCGGCCCGCGGCTGCGTGACGAGCGCGGAGTCCGTGAGCGCTTCCATCGTGCTGGCGATCTGCGTGCGCTTGGCGATGTCGTTGATGGAGTACTGGACCATGCCGTCGCGAACACCCTTCCGGATCGCGTTCAGCACCGCCCCGCGGATCTGGTCCTCGTCCCCGATCTCCGTGTAGATGCGCGGCGCCTGCTGTGGATCGATCTGCCAGCGAATCGAGACCTCCACGTGCATCCCCATCTGCTCGGATGAGAGTGCCTCGATCTCTTCCACCTGCGCGCCCGCTCTCGGCCACTGCTCCTCGCGGGTCGAGAAGCGCTCGACCGACGACCATGGCGGGACGAACCGGATCCCCGCGAGCAGCGGCTTGGGATCGACCGTGCCGAATGCGTGGCGAACGCCCGCCTCGCCGGCGTTGATGACGACGGTTGTGGAGCCGAGGATACTGATCACGCCGATCGCGAGGGCGGCGTAACTGAGCACGCGCAGCACGCCGCTGATCGAACGGCCGCCGGTGGTTTCGCCGCGCACAGTCGCCGCGCCGAGGCGAAGGAAGAAAGCAACCAAGAGGAGTACGAGACCAAAGACCAGCTCGCCCATGGCGACTCCCGGTTGTGAATGGAAAGCCGACTACGTAAAGAGGTTGGGGCCAGTTCCAGGTCCGGTGCCCGCGGATCCCTTTCCGAACGGCGGTTTTGGCTCCGAGCGCGCCCGCACGTATCCGAGCTCTTCGCTGCGCGCGATGCGCTTCTCGGCGACCAGTCCTTCGAGCACGAGCTCGCACGCCGAGACCATCGTGGCCGGGTCCTTTTTGCCGGCGAGGCCGACCTGATCGATCAGGGTCAAGAGACCCGGGACGACGGTGAAGCCTTTGAGCAGCGCTTCCGAACGCTCATCGGGCGTGATCTTGAGCGCGCCGCCCTCATCGAACCAATGCACGATATCATCCACGTTGGCGCCGCCGACTCTGGCCTCGAAGGTGCGGCCCGCGGCGCGACGGATGAGATCTTTGGCGATCGTTTCGGACCCCTGCAGCTCGCCTTCGTATTCGAGCTCGAGCTTGCCGGTGATTGCCGGAAGCGCGGCGTACACGTCGGAGATGCGGGGGACGACCTGCTTTTCCTTGCTGGTGATCGTGCGGCGTTCGGCGTTCGACAGCACGTTGTCGAGCACGCTGATGGGCAGCCGCTGCGACACGCCGCTGCGGCGATCCACACGTTTGTCTTCGCGTGCCTCGAACGCGATGCGTTCGACGAGCTCCGCCATGAAGTCCGGAATCCGGATCGACCGAGTGCTTCCGCCGTTGCGGTCGACCCAGGCCTCCTGCTGCGTGATCGCCGTGCCGAGCTCGACCGTCAACGGGTAGTGCGTCGTGATCTCGGAGCCGATTCTGTCCTTTAACGGCGTGATGATCTTCCCGCGCGCGGTGTAGTCCTCGGGATTCGCTGTAAAGACGAGCGCCACGTCGAGATTGAGCCGGACCGGATAGCCTTTGATCTGGACGTCGCCTTCCTGCATGATGTTGAACAATCCCACCTGAATCTTGCCGGCGAGATCCGGGAGCTCGTTGATGGCGAAGATGCCGCGATTGGCGCGCGGCAGCAGACCAAAGTGCATGGTCAGCTCGTCGGACAAGAGATGTCCGCCACGGGCTGCCTTGATGGGATCGACGTCGCCGATGATATCCGCGATCGTCACGTCCGGCGTCGCGAGCTTTTCGACGAAGCGCAGCTCACGCGGCAGCCAGGCGACCGGCGTCTTGTCGCCGCGCTCGGTAATCAGCTCGCGACCGTATTTCGAGATGGGCTCGAAGGGGTCGTCATTGACCTCGCTGCCCGCGAGGATCGGAATCTCCTCGTCGAGCAGCGTGATGAGCTGGCGGAGGATGCGGCTCTTGGCCTGTCCGCGCAGTCCGAGCAGGATGAAGTTGTGCCGCGAGAGGATGGCATTGACGAGCTGCGGAATGACGGTTTCCTCGTAGCCCACGATGCCGGGGAACAGCGGTGAGCCGTTCTCGAGCAGGCAGATGAGGTTTTGCCGCATCTCGTCTTTGACGGTGCGCTGGCGGCGGGCCTGGCTGGCCCACTCCGTCTGCTTCAGTTCGCCCAGTGTTGTCGGTTGAGTCATGGCTCGACGTTAATCCTTTCAACCCGTGCTCTGCAACCCTTGCGCAATTCCCCGCACGCTTGCGACCAAGGCCCGGAACAGATCGTCGTCGGGACCGCCCCGTCCATTGCCGCGCCAGCGCTCCAGGAGGTCGATTTGTAACAGGCTCATCGGATCGACATATGGGTTGCGCAGCTTGATCGAGCGCTGCAGCACCGGGTCGGAGTCGAGGAGCGCGGTTTGCCGCTTGAGCGCGAGGATGTGGCGCACGGTACGATCGAACTCCGCACGAATGGCAGGGAAGTAGTGATCGCCCAGCCGGCCGGCGAGCCGCGCGTAGCGCGCCGCGATCGAGAGATCGGCGGTGCCGAGCACCATTTCGACGTCATCGATGAGCGTGCGGAGGAACGACCACTCGCGAATCATTTCGGCCAGCCGGTCTGCGCCGTGCCGCTCGATGGCATGGTCCAGCGCAGTGCCGAGTCCGTACCATCCGGGCAGGAGGTGCCGGCTCTGCGTCCAGGCGAAGACCCACGGAATCGCCCGCAATCCTTCGATCTCGATGCCATGCTGCGCTCCGCTCGCGCGAGAGGCGGGGCGACTGCCGATCTCCATTCGCTGGATGACGTCGATCGGCGTGGCGAGGCTGAAGTATTCGACGAAATTCGCGTCATCGTACACGAGCGCCCGATAGGCGGCGCGACTATCGCGCGCAATGTCGTCCATGATGCCGGCCCACGCGCGTTCGCGCGCATCGCTCGTGGATGGCAACGCGGTCGCGAGCATCACGGCGCTGGTCGTTTGCTCCAGGGTGCGCATGGCGATGCCGCGCAGCCCGTACTTCGCATTGATCGTTTCACCCTGTTCCGTGAGCCGGAACCGCCCGCGGACCGAGCCTCGGGGTGCGCTCAAGATCGCGGTGGTGATCCTGCCGCCGCCGCGGCTGACTGTCCCGCCGCGGCCGTGAAAGAACGTCAGCTCGACCTCGGCGCGCGCAGCCGTCGCGACCAGGCCTGCCTGCGCCTGCTGCAGCGCCCACCGCGCGGCACCGATCCCTGCGTCTTTGTTGCTGTCCGAGTATCCGATCATCACCATCTGCCGCGTGTCCCGCTCGGCGAGGTGCGCCCGGTACCAGGGATCTGCAAGCAGTGCGCCCATCACGTCAGCGGCGCCTTGCAGCGCGGGAACGGTTTCGAAGAGTGGGACGACATCGAGCGGCACACATTGCCCGTGCTCCGAGAGACCGCCCCAGCGGCCGAGCAGGAGCACGCTGAGCACGTCGTCCACCCCCTGCGCCATGCTGATGATGTACGGACCAACGGCATGGGATCCGAATCGGGCGCGGCAAGCCGCGATCGCCTTGAAAACCTCCAGGGTGCGGTGCGCCTGGTCGTCGGCGGTACTGGTTGGCTGCTCTCCCCGCTCGAGTAACTGCCGGAGACGCGCTGCACGCTCGCCGGCGGGACGCGAAGGCCACGTGGAATCGGACAGCAGGGTCGCGAGCACGGCGCGGTGCACTTGCGCGTGCTGGCGAACATCGATCGTCGCGAGGTGGAAGCCAAACGTCTCGACGCGCCGCAGCAGCCGCTGTACGCTGAACAGCCCCGCGTGCTCGCCACGATGCTCACGCAAGCTCGCGATCACAGCTCGCAAATCGTCCTCGAGGTCCGCCACGCCCGCGTAGCCGCTCGGGTCGTCCCGGCGAGTCGCGTCGAGGCGCGCAGCGATAAGACTGAAGAGCACCCGATAGGGCATGTCGTAGTAGCGCGCCGGGATCTCCCCCACGGCTCGGGGAAACTGCGTGCGGTACGCCGCGACCCGCTCGCGGACGGCATCGCTGACGCCGGTCCGCGCGCCCGATTGCGACAGCCGGCGCGCGAGCTCTGTGGCTTCGCGCCGGTAGAGGCCGAGCACCAACTCCCGCTGCCGTTCTAGTGCCGCGCGCAGCGTATCGGCACCGACGTTGGGATTGCCGTCCATGTCGCCACCCACCCAGGAGCCGAAGCGCAGGACTGGTCGTCGGGAAGGAACGAGTGGAACGTCCAGTGTGAACGCGTTGCGCACGGACTGCTCCAGCTCTTCCGTAAAGGGCGGCACGATTCGGTAGACGACGTCGGTCAGGTAGAACAACACGTTCTCCAGCTCGTCCATCACGGTGGGCCGCGCCGACGGCTGGGGATCGGTTTGCCACGTCGCCGTGATCTCTTCGCGAATGCGTGCCAGCGCGGCACGCTCCTCATCAGGGGTAAGCGAAGGATCGAGGCGCTCGACGAGCAGCCGGCCAATGACCTGCTCTTTCTCGAGCAGGGTGCGGCGCGTCGCCTCGGTCGGATGCGCGGTAAACACCGGCTCGATCAATAGTCGTTGGATCAGCTCGACAACCTGCGCTGCGCTGACGCCCGCGGTTGCGAGCCGTCGCGCCGCGGCCGCCAGGCTCCCTTCCTGCGGATCGGTGGCCGCGCGGAGGTAGTCCCGCCGGCGGCGGATGCGATGAATGCGCTCGGCGAGATTGACGACTTCGAAGTACGTGGCGAACGCGCGGATCAGCGTCTCGGCATCGCGCGCCGGCAGGCCGTTGACCAGACCTTCCAGCTCGTCGCCGCGCGCGGCGATCGCGGCGCGCCGCGCGCGCTCGACGAGCTGGAAAAATTGCTCACCGCACTGCTCCCGCAGGACATCGCCGACGAGAGCGCCCAGCGTGCGGACGTCGTCGCGGAGCGGGACATCCTTCGGTGCGAACTCGACTTCTCCGCGCGTACCGGTCAGGCGCCCTCGGCAGGGGTAAAGAGCCGCGCGGTGGCGACGCCCCACGCGGCGAGATCCACGCTCGCCTTGCCGTCCGAGCCGACCGTCATGGGATCGCCGTTCTGTTCCACGATGTTCGTCCGGCGCGCGAGCTTGAAGGTATAGGCAGCAGGCCACAGACC
>DASZNX010000105.1:0-2393 GCA_035551075.1 Gemmatimonadales bacterium
TATCCCGTTCCGGGTTATCAGCATCGAGAAACAGGAGCTGCGCGATGATGATGTTGGCGACATCATCGGTGATCGATGTGCCGAGGAATACGATCCGGTCCATCAGCAGGCGGCTGAAGATGTCGTACGTGCGCTCGCCGCGGCTGGAACGCTCGATGATATAGGGCGGATAGATATGGCTCTCGTTCGTGATCACGTCTGCTCCACGGTGGACTGCGACAGGAGATAGGCGAACACCTTCTCCTCAGTGATGCTCCGCGCGACGTCACGGAGCCGCTTGGCTTTCTCCAGCGACGCATAGAGCTGCCCCGCCGGGACTCCCCGCTTTTCGGCAAGCTCCTGGACCTTCTTGTCCAGCTCCTCTTCGGTCGCCCGCAGGTTTTGCGATTCGACCACATGGTCCATCACCAGATCGCGCTTCACCTGGGATTCCGCGATCGTCCGGAATTCCTGCGCGAACTGCGGCCAACGCTCCTCGGGAATTTCGTACGCCTGCGCATAGGCGCCGAGCACGCGCTCGACCAGGGGCCGGGGCGCGACGACATTGTTCGCTTCGACGATCAGTTGAATCAGCTCGGAGCGCAGCCTGGCGTCGGCTTCGCGCTCCGCCTCTTTGCCCAGGTCGGTGGTCACCGCGGCGCGCAGCGCCTCCAGCGACTCGAAATCGCCCAGTTCACGCGCCAACGCGTCATCGAGTGCGGGCAGCTCCTGGCGTTTCACTTCCCGCAGCGTCAACTGGATGTCGCGCGTCTGACCGCGCTTCGCCTCTTCCGCGAAGTCATCGGGGAACCGCACGGTGGCATCCACCGATTCGCCCGGTAACAACGCCATGATGCGCTCTTCGACATCCGGAATCGCGCGTCCTTCGCCGAGCACGAACTGATAGGGTTGGGGATCCTTCACTTCACCGTTTTCGCGCGTCGCGATGATCACGTCCACCAGATCTTTCGGCTTCGGCTTATCGTTAGCGACGGGGGTCCAGGGGGCTCGCTGCTCGCGTATCGCGTTCAACTGGGCGTCGACCTGCGCCGCGGTCACCGCGGGAACGGTGCGCTTCAGCCGGAAGCCGCCCAATCGCTGGAGGGTCAGCTCGGGCTTGAGCTCCACGTGGAACTCGAAGGTGACCGGGGAGCCCTCCTCCCATTTCAGATTATGGATGTGCGGGTCGGCGATCGGCTTCAGCTCTTCCTGCTTCTGCGCGACGCGCCAGCTCTCCTGCACGAGCTCGCGCAGCGTTTCCTCGCGAATGCCATCGGCAAACTTTTTCCGCACCACGGCAGCCGGGACCTTGCCCAGCCGAAACCCCGGAAGCCGGGCGCGCTGCTGGTAGAACTTCGTCGCGCGCTCCTCGGCCGCCTTCACGTTGTCCGGCGGAATCGTGACCTCCAGCGAGGCCTCGCCAGGCTCGGTCTTGGTCTTCTTTACGAGTATTTCGGGCATGTGGGCGAAATCTAATCGTGTGTGGTAGTGGGTGCGTTGTGGTAGATGGTGCGTGGTCCGTGGTGCGTGGTGCGTGGTGCGTGGTGCGTAGGCCGAAATCCCACGCACCACGTACCACGTACCACGTACCGTAGTTAGGTGCGACCGGAGGGACTCGAACCCCCACGGGTTGCCCCACCAGCTCCTAAGGCTGGCGCGTCTGCCAGTTCCGCCACGGTCGCAAAAGCCCGAAGAAATTTATACTTCTTGGGGTTCTAATGTTGTCACCTCGATGACTCAGGAGATCTCGTGTTCTACAGCATGGTCGGCATGTCGCTCCTCGTAGCACTCGCCCAGGTTCCCGATCGCCAGAAGACCTGCGCCGATTTGGAAGCTCGAGCCTTTACCGTGGGGACGTGGATGACGCACGACTGGACCGGCGGCCAGATGAACGGCAGCAAGACGCGCGTCGCGGTAGTGCGCAAGGAGTCGCTCGATCAAACACCGTACTACTGGTATGAGCTGACGATGGATGATCCCGCCCGTCCGGCCGCGAAGATGGCGTTTCAAATTCAGGTCGGTGGCCCGGAGTCCAACTTCACCGGCGTGCGGACGGTGATCATGAAGGCCGGCGATATGCCGCCGATGCGGATGCCGCCCGAAACGATGCAGATGTTCAAGGGCATCAACGTCGCGCAGATGGCGCGCGAGTGTCAGACGATGGACGCCGTGGCATGGGAAGATTTGAGCGTGCCCGCCGGAAAGTTCCACACGTTGCATCTGCGCAATCCCCGTACAGCACTCGAATTCTGGATCACGGCGGGCCCGCGGTCCGGCATCGTCAAGCTGAAGTCGAACGACGGCTCCATCGGCGTCCTGTCGGCGCAGGGCGACGACGCCAAGTCGTCGTTTCAATAATCCTCGCGAGCGTTTGCGCGCGTTGACGGGCTGCGGCACGGCGTCTACTTTGACGC
>DASZNX010000106.1:0-2639 GCA_035551075.1 Gemmatimonadales bacterium
CCTGTGGATCAACGCGCGACCATTCTGGACCTACAGCACGCTCGATAAAACGTTGTACCGCCCCGATTCATTGACAGCGCGCATGCAGGCGGCGCGCGGTGTCGCTCCAATGCGCGTGATTGACTTGGGGCTGGTTTCTCCAGTGGGGCCGATTTATCCAGGCAACACGTTGATGGCCATCGACGTACCACAAGTGCTGGGGCAGCATGGTCTCGAGCTGCGGTATTTCGATGAGGTCCTGGGCGGTCGCAACGAATGGCGTAACCTCGGTAATCTGCATCTGTGGGAGATGCTGGCGGTCCGCTGGGTACTGGCGCCGGCACAGGCACAAGGGCTGGACTCGATTCCCGGTTTCGTTCGAGTGGTGAGCAACGGCGTGACCGCGGAGGGAAGGCCGGTTCAGCTATTCGAACGAAAAACGCCGACGCTATATGCCCGCGTGGTCCCGGCGGCATTTTCGATCGACTCCGCTTCTCTGGTGGCGGCGGTGGCCGATCCGCGGATGGCTTACGATCGCGTGGTTCTCCTGGACGCTCGCGAGGGTGTTGCAACGCCGCCGCTGACCCAGATGCCGCCGCCGAGCGCCTCAGGCGCGACAGTGCGGCATTGGGAACCGGGGAAGATGAGTGTCGATCTCGATCCGCCGCCGGCGGCGCCGAGTTATCTCGTCGTATCGGAAAACTGGGCGCCGGACTGGCGGGCGCTGGTGGATGGAAGCCGCGCCAGGGTATTGCGCGGCAACTGGACGCTGATCACGGTGCCCGTTCCCGCCAATGCGAGGCACATCGAGCTGGAGTACGTCAGCGCCGCGTTCACGCGGGGCAAGTTGATCACCGTAGTTTCGCTGCTCGTGGCGCTCGGGGCAGTTCTCGGACCCGGCATCTCGCGGAGGTGGCGGAGTGGTTCCCGCGCCCAAACCGTCTGAGAAAGCGCTCGTCGTCATTCCGACTTACAACGAGGCGGTGAACCTGCCGTCGATCGTTCCCCAGGTTCTTGCACAGGATTCGCGCCTCGAAGTGTTGATCGTCGATGACAACTCGCCCGACGGCACGGGCGTGATGGCCGACGACATGGCCCGCGCCAATCCGCGGGTGTATGCGCTCCATCGTGCAGGGAAGCTCGGGCTGGGCACCGCATACATCACCGGCTTCAAGTGGGCGCTCGAGCGGTCGTACGACTTCGTCTTCGAAATGGACGCCGATTTCTCGCACGACCCCGGCCATTTGCCCGATTTCCTCAAGGCCATTCAGGATGCCGATGTCGTGCTTGGATCACGCTACTTGCAAGGGAAGGTGACCGTCGTCAATTGGCCCATGAGCCGCCTGATGCTATCGTATCTAGCCAATATTTACGCGCGCTGGTTTACGGGCCTCAGGATCTGGGATCTGACTGGTGGCTTCAAGTGCTTTCGCAGGAAGGTCCTCGAAAGCATCGACCTTTCGCAGGTCGGCTCCAACGGATACGCCTTTCAAATCGAGATGAGCGTCCGCGCATGGCGAAAAGGATTCAGACTCCGAGAAATACCCATCGTGTTCGTGGATCGAACCGAGGGACAAAGCAAGATGAACCGGGCCATCGTCCGGGAGGCCGTTTGGAAAGTGCCGCGCCTCCGGTTGATGGCTTTGTTCGGCCGCATCTGATCGGGCTTCCGGTCTACAAGATGACGGGATCGGGCAACGATTTCGTCATGCTGGACGCGCGCGTCTCGCCGCCGGCCGACTGGAGTCCTCAGGACATGCAGGCGGTGTGCGCGCGTGGCACCGGCATCGGCGCCGACGGCGTGGTGTTTGTTGGGCCGGGCAGCAAAGCTGGCGCGGTACGCATGATTTACTACAACGCCGACGGCTCCCACGCGGCCATGTGCGGGAATGCCGCTCTCTGCAGTACGACGCTCGCGGCGCACCTCGGCATGGCTCCCGGCGCCGGAATGGACCTCGAGACCGACGCCGGCACATACCGCAGCCGCACGATCGCGCGGGGCCGGTCCGAGCTGCATCTGGCACCGGTGGAGGCGCCGGCGAGCGTACCCGGTCTGAGTCTTGGCGCCGGCGAGCGCCAGGCGGCATTGGGACTCGTGGGGGTCCCACATCTGGTCGTGCTGGTCGACGACATCGACAAGATTGCGCTGATGGAGCGCGGCCGGGCACTGCGCCTCGATCCTGCGCTCGCCCCACACGGAGCCAACATCAACTTCCTGTCGGCAAATGGTGGCGCTCACAACGGCCAACCTGTCTGGCGCATGCGGACCTACGAACGAGGTGTCGAGGGCGAAACGTTGGCCTGTGGCACCGGAGCTGTGGCCGCGGCCTGCGCGATCGAGGAATGGGGGTCGGGACGCTTACCAATCGAGATCCAGAGCCGCAGCGGCCGGATGCTGACGATCCGAGCGACCAAAGGCTCTGGTCGTTACGATGACGTCTGGCTGGCCGGAGAGGGGAGGATAGTGTTCAGAGGTGTGATTACATGAGCAGCTTTGTCCACATTGAAGTGGATCGCTACTTAACATAATATCTATTATACGAAGTTGATCTTTACGAAGCGGCGCCCTTCGTGAGCTCACCAAGGCGCACCTTCGCTTCCGTCACCGCCGCCTCTTTCGGGAATTCCTTCACAATCCGCTGATAGGCCGCGATCGCTTT
>DASZNX010000107.1:0-2224 GCA_035551075.1 Gemmatimonadales bacterium
GGGCGACGGCGCGCTGCACCTTGATCGCCGCGAGGCCATACTTGCCTTCGCTCGTCGCGGTGACGACCGCCGACCCCTCGGCCATTCCCCTCACGAGGCCGGTGTCATTCACCGCGGCGATGGTCGCATCACTCGTCTGCCAGGTCACCGTTTTTCCAGGCAACGGTTGTCCGCTGGCGTCCTGAGGTGTAGCGGTCAACTGGATGGTCTGTCCGACGACCACGCTGTCCGTCGCCGGGCTTACAATCACCGTAAACGTCTGCGTCAGCAGGGACGCGATCTCCTGGCACCCGGCCAGAAGCGCGATCCCCACCAACACATTCCTCATCAGAGCCAGTCGCCGCGACAACTTATGCTTGAACGTCATGCAAAAACTCCCCCTCTTCGAAAGGGTGATGATCGAACACTTCACTTGTTGCCGAGGGCGCTACGCGTTAACCGAACGACTGTGTGGGAACTGCTGTCGCGGCTCACAGTACTAGTCGCGAAACCCCGCGCGCAAGACGGGAAGTCCCTGACGAGTTAACTCGTTACGCGCGTGCGCGACTTTGCGGATGTTCGTCGCGCAACGCGTAACGTTACCAGTAACGCGTCGGCTGAGCGACCCGTGCAAGAGTGCGCGATGTCACGCATGCCTGGTTGAAGTGGACGGCCCATGAAGTTGTGATATAGGCCCGTCCGCAACGGTCTCGAGTCTGCCTGTTGCACACGTGCCACGGTCGCACGCGGGTCCCACGTGCTTGCACTCACCGGTACTGGGTCCGGCTCTTGCACCCCACAATCCCCGTGAGCACAGCGGCAATTCGTGAGGACACGGCCCGATCCGGATCACTGAGCCGGTTCCACTGGTCCCCCCCCACCCTTACCGCACTGGCGGGAGGACGCGGTTGGGATCTGCTTCTGTTGTGCGTGGCTGGTTTCATCCTTACGTCCGTCGCGCGATTCCATCAGCTCTTCCCGGCGCTCGCGGTCATTCGGCCCGTCACGGTAATGGGCGTGCTCGCCATCGCGCTGTGCGTGCTCGACCGTGTGCCACCGCGGCGCGTCACCGCGTTTCAAATCCCGCCAACGCGTTGGCTGATCGCGCTCGTCGCCTGGATGGCGCTGGCGGTCCCCGGGGCGCTGTGGCCCGGCGGGGCGTTCGGAACGTTCCGCGACTTCGCGAAGACCGCATTGATCTATATCGTGATCGTCACCGCGGTGCGCAGCGTGCGCGACGTGGAGCGTCTGGCGCTCGTCTACGTGGTCGGAACCGTGGTTTTTGCGGTGATGGTGTTGACGCACACCCAATTCCAGCTGGGACTGGGTGGGCGCATGGAGCGGCTGTACTTCTACGACTCCAACGATTTTGCGACTTACACGGTGACCGCGTTGCCGCTGGCCTTCTATTTCGCGATGACTGGCCGTGCCTGGCTGCGAGTCCTTGCCTGCCTGGGGATCGCCGTGCTCGCGGCGGGCTTCGTGTGGAGCGGCTCGCGGGGAGGTTTTCTCGCGCTGCTGGCCGTTGTCGCGTACTTCCTGCTGCGCTACACCAGCGTACACCGATCGTGGCGTTGGTCGGCGGTGGCGGTGGTGGGCGTGCTGCTGACGGCGGTGGCGGGCAACACCTATTGGGCGCGCATCAGTACCGTGCTTCATCCCAGCGCCGACTACAACATGACGGATGAACAAGGCCGGATGCGGATCTGGCAGCGCGGCATCGGCTATATGCTCGAGAACCCGATCCTGGGCGTGGGTGGCGGCAATTTACCGAGAGCCGAAGGAACGATCTCACCGCTGGTGGGGCGCCAGCCGCGAGGGCGCGGTCTGAAGTGGGGACCGCCCCATAACAGTTACGTCCAGGTCGGCGCGGAGCTCGGCATCCCAGGGTTGATCATCTACGTGGGATTCCTCGTGAGCCTCTTTGGCGCGCTGCGCGCGCTCCCTGTCGCCCAGTCTCCCCCATCTGCCCGTGCTTCTCCAGATCCTACCGGTCGCGGACCGCTGGAACGCGCGCGACTCGCCCAATCGCTCGCGGCAAGTCTCATCGGCTTCGTCGTGGGGTCGTTTTTCCTGACCCTGGCCTACCATGACATGCTGTACACACTCGCCGGCATGGCGGTGGGGCTGCGGCAGGTCATCGTGAACGCATCGCTGCCGCAATCGGCTCCGACGCGCCGCCGCTACGCGTGGAGCGCACGGTGGGCGGGCAGACCGTCATGAGTCTCGCGTCGCTGTGCTACAA
>DASZNX010000108.1:0-6975 GCA_035551075.1 Gemmatimonadales bacterium
GTGACGCAGGAGGACGTGCCGCCGGAATTCCAGGCCTGGGTTCTCGTGTCCGCCGATCTCGGCGAGAATCGCTTTGCCAACTTCCGCATCAAGGTGAGCGGAGCGCAGAGCGAGTATACGAGTCCGGTGCTCCCAGCAGCGGCCCGCGCGGTGACCTTCAACGAGTTGCACAGCGTCCTCGCGGATGTAAAGATGGAGCGGTGGTAATCGGAGCATGATATCGAGGATGCAGTGGCGCGCCGTGGTGGTCGCTCTCGCGTTTGCACTCCCGGCAGTCCTGGCGGCCCCCCGCGCCGCGCTGGCGCAGAGTCGCGCCGCCTACGAGGAACTGCAAACCTTCTCGGGCGTGCTGACCTACATTCGTCAGAACTATCCCGATACGGTCAGCTACGCCGACCTCGTTGCGGCGGCCATTCGGGGCGTGCTGCGGTCGCTCGATCCGCACAGCTATTACATGTCGCGCCTGGAGACGGAACGCCGCAATGCCCTCGAGCGCGGCGAACTGTTCACGGTCGGCCTGAGCCTCGAGGAAGTGGAAGGGTCCGCGACCGTTCTCGCCGTTTCACCGAATAGTCCGGCAGAAAAAGGCGGCGTGCTCGCCGGTGACCGCCTCATCGCCCTGAATGACACGGCGGTCGAAGGCGTCGACATCGAGCTCATCCAGCTGCGACTCGCCGGCGAAAAGGGATCGAAGGTTCGCCTGCGGATGGAGCGCGGTCCCCGCCTCGATCCGGACTCGTTCAGCGTCACGCTCAAACGCAGCGCGTTCCGGTTGCACGCCGTGTCGACGGTTCGCATGCTGGATCCCACTACCGGCTATTTCCGGCTGGAGGAGTTCCTCCCCAAGGCGCCCGAGGAAGTGCACGAGGCGCTCAAGCGCCTGCGCGGCATGCATGCCCGTCAGGTCATTCTCGACATCCGCGCCAACCCGGGTGGTGAGGTCGGGGCCGCGGTGGAAGTGGCGAGCGAATTCTTTCCCAAAAACACCGTTGTCTTTCGCACGCGCGGCCGCAAACGCGGCGCCGATTCGACTTATGTCACCACGCGCGACGGGGAGTTTCGCGATCTGCCGCTGGTCGTATTGATCGACGAACGAAGCGCCAGCGCATCGGAAGCGCTTGCCGGTTCGCTCCAGGATCACGACCGCGCGCTCCTGGTCGGTCGCCGCAGCTTTGGCAAGGCGCTCATGCAGGGATTCTTCCTCCTCCCCTCCGGGGACAACATCTGGCTCACGATCGGGCACATCATCACACCCAGTGGGCGTGTCATCCAGCGACGGTACCAGGGCCTCGCCTACGAGCAGTATCTGAGCTTTGCCGGCAGGTCCGGCGCGGAAGAGGATACGGCCGCCGTCTTCAAGACCGACGCGGGCCGTCTCGTGCGGGGCGGCGGCGGCATCGTGCCCGACGTCGTGGTGCCGATCAGCGCCCCCCTGCCGGTCTGGTGGAGCGCGGCAGCGGATTCAGGCTTCGATGACGCCGTGTCCGACAGCGTCGCGCAGACGCTCCCCGCCACACCGGCCGCGCGCGCCGCGTGGCTCAGCGCCGAGAGCGATTGGCGCGCGAAGCTGCTGCCGCCGTTTCTGGTGCGCGTGCGCACGCGACTCGGCGTCCCTGCAGTGACCGACAGCTTGCTCGATCGCCGGCTCGCGCGCATCCTCGCCGCCCGCACGGCGGAGGTGCGCTGGGGACCCGATGCGCGCGAAGAGTTCGTTCTGCAGAACGATCGGACGATTCGCGTCGCGTCCGAACAGTTTCCCCGTTTGCGCGAGCTGCTCGCCCCCGCCTCAACCCCGGCTGTCAAGCCCGGACAGAACTAGGCTATCTTTCGGCATGGCAACCCGTCCGCGCGCTGCCCGCAAGCTCGCGCCTCCGCCGGTCACGCTGTCCAAAGCTGATCTGCTCGACATGTATCGATTGATGCTCCTGTCGCGCCGGCTCGACGACAAGGAGATTCAGCTCAAGCGGCAGAACAGGATTTTCTTTCAGATCTCCGGCGCCGGCCATGAAGCCGTGCTCGTCGCCGCCGGCAAGGTCCTGCGGCCGGCCTACGACTGGTTCTATCCCTACTATCGCGATCGCGCGCTGTGCCTCACCCTCGGCATGACCCCGACGGAGATGTTGCTGTCCGCCGTGGGTGCCGCGGAGGACCCGAATTCGGGTGGCCGCCAGATGCCTTCGCACTGGGGGCACAAGCAGCTCAACATCGTGAGCCAATCGAGTCCCACCGGAACGCAGTTTTTACAGGCGGTGGGGTGCGCGGAGGCATGGCTGCGCTACAGCCGCAACGAGAAGATCGAGGAAAAGCCGATCCACGGTGATGAGATCGTCTATTGCTCGGCCGGCGATGGCACGACGAGCGAAGGTGAGTGGTGGGAGGCGCTCAACAGCGCCAGCAATCTCAAGTTGCCGGTCCTGTTCGTCATTGAAGACAACAAGTACGCCATCTCGGTACCGATCGAGGTGCAGACCGCCGGCGGCTCGGTCTCGAAGCTCGTCTGCAACTTTCCGAATCTGTTGGTGGAAGAGGTCGATGGCGCCGACCCCTTGCTGTCGTACCAGGCGTTGCTGCGCGCCGCGGAGTGGTGCAGGCAACGGAAGGGGCCGGCGATCGTGCACGCGCACGTGATTCGACCCTACTCGCATTCCCTCTCCGACGACGAAATCCTCTACAAGCCTCCCCGCGAGCGTGAAGCAGAAGCCAGGCGCGATCCATTGACCACCTTCCCGAAGCGTCTCCTCGAAGATGGGATGGCGACGGAGCGCGAGATCGAGACCATCAAGGCGCAGGTGGAGGATGAGCTCCAGGTGGCCGCGGACATGGCGTTGGCATCGCCGCAACCCAGCCCCGAGACCGCGACCCAATGGGTGTATTCCCCCGATGTGGATCCCGCTTCGGAGCAGTTCGATACGGAGGACGATCCGCACTTCACCGGCGAGCCGACCACCATGGTGGACCTGCTCAACGCCTGCCTGAAAGATGAAATGGCGCGCGATCCGCGGATCATCGTATTCGGCGAGGACGTCGCCGACGTCAGCCGCGAGCAGTACCTGAAGGAAGTGAAGGGCAAGGGTGGCGTCTTCAAGGTCACGTGGGGTCTGCAACGCCAATTCGGGAGCGATCGCGTCTACAACTCGCCGCTCGCCGAAGCGAACATCGTGGGTCGCGCCATCGGATTGGCGACTCGGGGACTCAAGCCGGTCGTGGAAATTCAGTTCTTCGATTACATCTGGCCGGCGTATCATCAACTGCGCAACGAGCTCGCCACGATCCGCTGGCGGTCGAGCAACGCCTTCAGCGCACCGGCCGTCGTGCGCGTGACTTATGGCGGATATCTCAAAGGCGGCTCGGTCTATCACTCGCAGACCGGCGCCGTGGTCTTTACCTCAGTTCCGGGCCTGCGCGTGATTTGTCCGTCCACCGCGCTCGACGCGAACGGCTTGCTGCGCACGGCCATTCGCTGCGACGATCCCGTCCTCTTCCTCGAGCACAAGCACCTGTATCGTCAGACCTACAACAAGGCTCCCAATCCCGGCCCCAACTTCATGATCCCCTTCGGCAAAGCGAAGGTGGTCCGCGAGGGGACGGCGCTCACGGTGATCACGTACGGCGCGGTCGTGCAGCGCGCGCTGATCGCCGCGAAGGAGCTCGAGGAGAAAGCAGGCGTCAGCGTGGAGGTCATCGACCTCCGGTCGCTATCGCCCGTCGACTGGGAAGCGATCGAGACGTCGATCCGAAAAACGAACAAAGTGATCGTGGCCTACGAGGATGCACATTCGTGGGGCTACGGCGCCGAAATTGCCGCGCGTATCGCCGATCAATGCTTCGTCTGGCTCGATGCGCCCGTAAAGCGCGTCGCGTCGACCGACACGTTTGTCGGGTACGCTCCCAACCTCGAGGACTATATCCTGCCCCAGGTGGAGGATCTCGCGCAGGCGATGCGCGAGCTCCATGCGTTCTAAGCCGGCGCTCGCCTACAGCATTCTGTTCTTTCTCTCCGGTGCCACCGGGCTCATTTACGAGCTCCTGTGGGTCCGGGTGCTGTATCAATCTTTCGGCTCGACCATTCAGTCCGTTACCACCGTCGTCGCGGCGTACATGGGCGGCCTCGGGCTCGGCGCGTGGATGTTCGGGCGCATCGCGGACCGGTCAACCCGGCCGGCGGTGTTGTACGGACGGCTCGAAATCGCCATCGGCGTCTTCGGCGTCATCTCGCCGCTCGTGCTCGGCCTGGCGCACTGGGTCTATGTGGGCACGGCGGGCGCGCTCGCGCTTCACGGCGGGGCCAGTGTCGCGCTGCGTTTCGGCCTGGCGGCACTCGTGCTGCTCATCCCCACGACGCTGATGGGCGGAACGTTGCCGGTTCTGACGCGGGCGCTGATGGGCGACGATCGCGGTCTCCTCAAGCCCTCGCTTGCCCGTCTGTATGGTCTCAATACCCTGGGCGCGATGCTGGGCACCGCACTCGCGGGGTTTTTCCTGATCGAGTTTGTCGGAGTGCGGGCCTCCCTGTGGGGGACCGCGGCGCTGAATCTGGCGATTGGGTTTGCAGCAATCCGTCTCGGCCGCGAGCAGGCATTGCCGAACGCGGCGCCCGAACTCACGACGTCCGACGGCCTCGCGCCCCCTCTACCGCCCCCTACCGCCCTCTACCGCCTGGCGTTGACGCTCCTCGGTCTCACCGCCTTCGCCTCACTGCTCGACGAAATCGCCTGGACGCGCGTGCTGGTGATGATTGTCGGCGCGTCGACGTACGCCTTTACCTTGATTCTGTTGATGTTCCTTCTGGGCATCGGAGTCGGCAGCGTGATCGCTGGGCGCCGCAATCTGCCCCCCGGCGAAACTGTTGCGGCTGCCGCGCTGGCGCAGGGCATTACGGGCACTGGCGCCGCGATGCTGTTTCTGTTCTTCGGATTCTTGCCGAATTACATCATCGCGATCTTTCAGATTGCCGATCTCAGCGCCGCCGTGCGCTTGCTGTTAATGGGTGTCGCGGTTGGCGCGGTGGTACTGATTCCGGCGATTGGCATGGGCATGACGTTCCCCTTACTCACCGATCTCACTGCGCGTCCGCGCGATGCCCGCGGAGCGGATGTCGGAGCAGCGTATGCCTTGAATACGCTCGGCAGCATCCTCGGCGCGGTGTTGACCGGTTTTCTGCTCGTCGTCGTCCTCGGAACGCAGACGACATTGCGCGTTGGCTTGGTCGTGAACGGCCTGGCGGCGCTCCTGCTTGCCGGTTTCGCCTCCCGCGGGATTGCGGAAGGCTCGCAGGAGGACCGTCGCTTGCGGGTCCGTGTCCTGTCGGCGGGAATCCTGGGAATGGTGGCTGTCGTTGCCGCGTTCGCCGGGCCCGGATGGAGCACGCGTCTCATCGACCTCGCCCCTACCATCTATGCGCGCCAGAAGATGGACAAACAGGCGCGGCGTCAATTTCTCGCGCACCGTGGTATGCGCCAGTTGAGTTTTCGTGAAGGGCCCAACGCGACCGTGAGCGTGTGGGAAGGCGATGCGGGGCGATCGCTGCGCGTGAACGGGAAAGTCGATGCGTCCGATCGCGGCGACATGGATACGCAGATCATGATCGGCCTGGCGCCAGTCGTCGCGCGTTCACATGCGACCGCTTCGCTCCTCATCGGGTACGGCACGGGCGTCACCGCACACGTGCTCGCCGCGGTGCCTGGGATGACCCGCGTCAGAGTCGTCGAAATCGAGCCCGCCGTAATGGGAGCCGATACCCTGTTTCGCGGTGTCAACGAGTCGGTGCTCCTCCGCCCCAGCGTCCGGGTCGTCATTGACGACGCGCGCAGTGCCTTGCAGCTCGACCGCGACCGCTATGACGTGATCGTTTCCGAGCCGTCTAATCCATGGATCGCCGGGATAGCGACGCTCTATACGCCCGAGTTCTTCCGGATTGCGAAGGCCAGGCTGTCCAACGACGGCGTGTTCTGCCAGTGGATCCAGCTCTATCAATTACCGTTGCCGATCGTCGCCGGTATCGTGCGCAGTCTCCGTGAAGTGTTTCCTCACGTGAATATCTGGTTCGGCGGCACCGCGGACCTGGTTGTGCTGGGATCCTCACGGCCGCTCGTCTATGATCGGCAATGGCTGGGGGAGCTGATCGGGCCCGGCGGTCCGTTGCATGACACCGGACTGGAGTGGCTGAGCCTCGATTCAACCGACCAGTACTTCGGCCGGCTGTTGCTTGGCGAACCGGGAGTGGCCCGGCTCGTCGAGCGCGCGCGGTTCGAGCATACGGACAACCGTCCGCGACTCGAATTCGTCGCGGCGCGCCGTTTCCTCGACCCCACGAGCGCCGTGTATGACGTCTTCGACTCCCTGGTGCGCATCGGGAACCGCGAGGACGCGACGTCGCCATTGGCGCAGATCCACATTTTGGCGGCGCGTCGCGGCGACGAGGACCTCCTGCCGTATCTCGATGCGGCGCGGCGCGCACAGCCCGATGTTGCGGAATGGACGGTGCGCACCGCGGGTATTCGACTGGCGATGGGAGATACGGCAGTTGCCGAGTCACTGCTGAACCTTACAAACGCACAAGGAGCGAATCGGGACGCGCTGCTCATGCGCGCGCTGCTCGCGGCCGCCCAGAACCGGCCGCTTGCGGGAGTCGCGTTGCGGGAGGCGCTGGCGGCAGGCGCAGACACGGCGCAGGCACGCGCCGCGCTCGCACTTGTCGCTGTGCGGAGCTCCCGTTGGAGCGAAGCGGCGTTTCAGGCCCGGGCCGCGCTCGCCGCAGCTCGCGGCACGTTCCGTCATCCTTTCCCGGGAGAGTTTCTCACTCAGTCCCTCGGGCAGATCGCGCTCGATGCGCCGCCGCCACTCGCCGACAGCCTTCTCGCTTATGCCGTGGCCCGGCGACCTGGTTCGGCTCGCTATCGCGAGTTAGCCGCCGTTGCCGCGCTGCGTGCCGGCCGCTGCGAAGACGCAGCGGCCACCTTCGTCGAGCTCCTCGAC
>DASZNX010000109.1:0-8846 GCA_035551075.1 Gemmatimonadales bacterium
GGTCGATACCGCGGACTATTCGGCGATGCGGGCTCACGGTTTCGTCGTGGACAACCGAGTGTACCCCTCCGATGTCATCGGCGGCGACTGGCGTGGCGTGCGTCGGGCGGCGGGTGTGGCGCCGGGCTATCGTATCAACCGTGGCGGTCGGGAGGCGGCGCTCGTCTTTCCCGATTCCACGGACGGGTATCGAGACTGCGGAGTCGATCCCTACCTCGGACCGCCCCTGAATCCCGCGGGCGATGCTTTGATGATCACGTGTTCGCCCCTCGCCCCGCGCCCTGTCTGGGCTGCGTACCGGAACGCCCGCTACCGACTGTTTGCCGATCGCTACAGCGCGTACGGACAAGAATGGCGCCTGCTCGACTTGACCACTGGACGCAGCACGCTCGTCGTGGATGCCCCGTCGATCCCGCAATCCGAAACGAACTTCGCCTGGGCGCCGGACGGTCGATCGATCATGATCTCGACCGCGCTCTTGCCGTTGCGCGGTCCCGACTCGGCGCAGCGCGTGACGCATCGCATGGCCGCGGAAATCGACTTGCAGTCGGGCCGCATCACCGTCGTGGCACCCGATTCCCTCATCGTGCGGGGCTGGGATCCGCGCACCGGAGTCGTCGAGTTCGCGCGCCACTCGGCGTGGTTCAACGTGAACGATCGTACCCCCCGAATCTACTTCCAGAAACGCCATGGCCGGTGGGGCCGTGTGTCCGCGCCTCGAGACGCCGCGATCCGGGTGGTCCTCGATCAAGGACCGAACCAGCCACCGCGTTTGGTCGTGTCGGATTCCGCGTTGCGTCCCATTCGCACGCTGCTCGACCCGAACCCTCGCTTACTCGCCGAGCGCACATTCGGGCGCGTTGAGCTGTTTCACTGGGCCACCAAGGGCGGCAAGGTGTACGTGGGCGGTTTGTACTATCCGCCCGACTACGTACCCGGCCGTCGCTACCCGCTCGTGCTCCAGACGCACGGCTTCGATTCCACGGCGTTTCTTCCCGACGGGGTGTTTACGACGGGTGCGGCGGCGCAGCCGCTGGCGAGTGCGGGGATCGTAGTGCTGCAGGGCGTAGACCAGGTCGCCGGTGACAAGACGGGAGGATGGGGCACGCCCGAAGAAGGCCCGATGACTCAGGGAATTATCGAAGCGGCGATCGACTCGCTGGACCATCGCGGATTGATCGACCGCAACAAGGTCGCCATGGAAGGTTTTAGCCGGACCTGCTTCAGCACGTTGTACTTCCTAACCCACTCGTCATATCCGATCGCCGCCGCGGACGTCACCGACGGCGTGGACTTCAGCTACATGCAGTACCTCGTCTATCACGGGGGCAGCGATGACGAGAACATGAACAGTGGGCGGCCGTGGGGCGAGACTCACGCACACTGGCTGGAGCGCGCGCCTGGATTCCGGCTCGACCGCATCAAGACTCCGATGCGGTTGACCGCCATCGGGCCTCATACGGTGCTCCAGGAGTGGGAGCCGTACGCTGGCTTGCTCGCACAAGGCAAGCCGGCCGAGCTGGTCTACATCCCCGACGGCTCACACATCCTCGTCAAGCCCTGGGAGCGGATGACCTCGCAGCAGGGCGCCGTCGATTGGTACCGCTTCTGGCTTCAGGGCTACGAAGACCCCGACTCGTCCAAAGCCGATCAATACGCGCGCTGGCGCCGCATGCGCGCGCAGCGCGATTCCACTACCGCGCAATCAACCCAATGAGGTCGCGATGACTCTTCGCGTCGTTGCCATCGGCCTCTCAGTCGTCGTGGCGGCCGTCGCGTGCAAAGACAGCACGAGCCCGGCCGGCACGACCGGCCGCATCCGGATCGTGAACAGCGTGTTCCAGGGCGCCGACGTAACGACGGCTGCCCCGGCCAGCATCGATGTCATGATCGATTCCTCGACGAGTGGCGCCGGGGTGGCAGGTCTGGCGGGTGCGAGCCTGGGCGCTGGAAGCGCGTCGGGTGCCGGGGCGGGATCGCATTCGGGCACGAGCGCGATCTTCACCTCGGCCGGCTATCGCGATCTGCCGAGCGCTCTACATAGTTTCCTCGGACGCGTTGCCGGCACGAGTGGTCCCTTGTCGACGTTCTTCCAAACAAACGACGGCCCCTACCTACCCAAGCAATACATCTTGCCGTTCCCATATACCTTCGTGCTCGCCGGCGTCGTACCCGACACGATGCCCGCCAGTCCCGATGCGGTGCCTTGGGCGATGATCGTCGATGACCCGTTCACTCCGCCTGCGGACTCGGCGCGGCTGCAGCTCATCAACGCGGCACCCATGGCCGATACGACCGGTGCCGGAGGCGGGACAACCATCACCGCGACGTTCGATGACGGAGCGGGTGGCGTGTACACGGCAAGCGCCGACTATCGCAAATCGAGCGGCTACGTGAATCCGGCACCGGGCAATTACACGTTGACTCTCTCAAGCGGGAGCTTCGTGCTGTACACCGGGTCCGTGACGCTCGCGAAGGGCGAAGTGCGCAGTTTCATCGTACAGAGCACGGCGTACGCCGACATACCGGGACCCGCGAACACAAAGGTGACGAACCTGCTCGACAATCAGTGGTGAGCGGCTAGTATCGCGCCAACGCGCGATTCGCGTTGCTGGACAGGATTTCTGGCGGCCAATATGCTTGCGCCTCGTGTCGTCCCCCGAGCTCACGCCACGCCTCGCATCCCTCGCGCAGACTGGCGCCGCTAATGCCGTTCTCGTCGCCCGGATCCGCACCGGCGACGTAGATGCCTTCGAGCAGCTATTTCGTGATTACTACAATCCCCTCTGCGGTTTTGCCGAGCGCTACGGCACGCCTCCCGATCTCGCGGAGGAAATCGTTCATGCGGTGCTGGCGCGCATCTGGGAGCGCCGGCGTAGCTGGATCGTGAATGGCAGTCTGACCGCCTATCTGTACGCTGCCGTGAGGTACGAAGTCCTCGATGGGCGCCGGCGCGCCGCGGTCGAAGCTCGCGCGCTGGACCAGTCGCAACGCGATGGCACGGCCCCTGGCATGAGCGCGGCGCGGCGAGGCCCCGACGAGCAATGTGAGGCGGCTGAGCTGCAGCGTGCCATCGCGCGGGCCGTTGCGCACCTGCCCGAGCGCTCCCGTCTGGTGTTCATCCTGCGCTGGCAGCATCATCTGAGTTACGCCGAGATCGCCGCGGTGCTCGAGATAGCGCCGAAGACCGTCGAGACGCAGCTCAATCGCGCGCTGAAGGCGCTGCGGGAGACTTTGGGGGTTTTCGCGCCCTGACCCGGCATAAGGGAAAAGGGACGAAAACCTTGAATCCATCCGAAACTGACGCACTGGAGTACGGCTTGGGGCTGCTCGAACGCTCCATCGCCGGTGAGACGACGCCTGCTGACGAGCTGGCGCTTGCCGCGTGGATCGAGCGGCACCCTGAATACCAGCCGCTCGTCGCCGCGTTGCGCGCGCACGGGACCACGCCTGCCGCAAGTCACGATGTCGATGCCGCCTGGACGCGAATGGCGGCCCGGATTCGCCGTGCCGCGAAGCCGGCCGTCCTTGGCTCGATCACGCCGGCTGGGGAGGGGCGGTCGGCCTGGCGCATCGCTGCCGCCGCGATTGTCCTCGCCGTCCTGGGCTGGGGCGCGTTCCGCGCACTCCAGCCCAAGACGCCGGAACCCCGTGTGTACGCCAGCGCAGCCCGCCAGCGGCTCGACCTGCGCCTCGGCGATCGCACGCACGTCATCCTCGCGCCGGAAAGCCGCCTCCGCGTCGCCAGTGACTTCGGGAAAGAGCGCCGCGACATCTACCTCGAAGGTGAAGCGTACTTCGAGGTCGTACACGACTCGACGCGTCCGTTTACGGTGTTCGCGGCGAACGCGAGTACGCGCGACGTCGGCACCGCGTTCGCGATGCGCAGTTATCCCGAGGATCGTGCGGTGCGCGTCGTCGTACGCGAAGGCAGTGTCGCGCTGAGCGGTGCGGGCCTGCTCGCGGCCGGTGACGTGGGACGGCTGACGGCCGACGGTCAGGCAAGCGTTCGCCACCATGCCGACGTCGGTGCGCTGCTTGCCTGGACCGCGGGACCGCTCGTATTCCGGGACGCCCCACTCGGTCAGGTGCTCGGCGATCTGCGTCGCTGGTACGGCATCGATGCCGAGCTGCGGGACTCTACGCTCCGTGCTTTGCCGTTCACTGGTTCGCTCCAGCAGACCTCGCCCAGCAGCGCGATCGCCCTCGTCGCGGCGACCCTCGGTCTCCGCGTGCGGGCCGTCGATACGCATTTCGTTCTCGAAAAGCCGTAACGGGAGATTCGCATGCGACCGATCAGCCATGTGCTTCGACTAAGCGTCATGCTCACGGTTCCGGCAGCGATCCATGCACAAGGGCCGTCGATGAGCTTCAACGCGTACGCGATGCGATTCACGCCGACGCCGGTGAGTGATGTCGAAACGCTCCCGCTCCTGCTACGGCAACCGCTGTCGCTGCGGCTCGATCATGTGACGGTTGAGCGCGCGCTGCGCGAGATCACGCGACGCGCGGCCATCGATCTGTCCTACAGTCGCTCGGTCGTCCCGGTGGATCGCGTCGTGTCCGTGGACGTGGCGGATCAGCCGGTGGCCGAGGCGCTGCGGCAGGTGTTGCAGGACACGCGAGTGGAGCTCTGGGTCGCGACGAGCGGCAAGATGGCGCTCGTGCCGATCATGGATGGCACTGGCGCGGGCGGGAGTATCAGTGGTCGAGTCACGGAGTCGCGAACCGGACGACCCGTAGCCGCCGCCCGGGTCGCGCTCGCGGGGACTCGCTGGTGGGCGGCTACGGACGACAGCGGACGCTATCGGATCGCCGATGTGCCGGCCGGACGGTACACCCTCTCGGTGCGCCGCATTGCGTATGTCGAGCACACCGAGGTCGTCGTGATCGGTGCCGATCAAGACATCACGGTCAACGTGACGCTCGAGCTGAGTGTGACGCCGCTGGACGCGGTCGTTGTCACGGGCACGATCGTGGCGACCGAGCAGAAAGAGTTGCCGAATCCCATCAGCATCGTGACGGGCAAGGAGCTGGTGGACCGCGGCGTGACGCAGATCAACCAGCTGTTCCGCGGGGAAATTCCCGGTGTCTTCACTGCCGACTTTGGCGACGCGAGCCACCTCGTCGGCGCGCCGGTCTACGTACGCGGGACCACGGAGCTCTTCGACCTGCCGACGCTCAAGACCTATATCGATGGGGTAGAGATCGCGAATTCGGAGTTCATCAATGAGATCGATCCCGCCATGATCGATCACATCGAGATCATTCGCGGCCCGCAGGCCTCGACGCTGTACGGCGCGCAGGCGATCAACGGTGTCATGCAGATCTTTACCAAGAAGGGCGCGCTGGCGACTCCGCCTCACGTGACGGCCACCATCGGCGCCGGCGCGTTGGAAAGTCCCTATGCCACCGGTGACCGCGAGGAAGCCAACATCCAGGCGTCCGGCGGGATCAACGAGCTCTCCTACAACGTCGGCACGAGCTTTCAGCACGACGGCGCCTGGACGCGGGATTACCGGCGGACTGCGTTCAGCGGGTTCGGCGGTATGTCGATCCAGCCCAAGGGCAGTCCTCTACGGGTCGATCTCACAGCCCGAATCGGGCAACAGAGCGTGCAGACGAGCGGCTCGGTCGGGCTGCCGCAGGCGATGGCGACGGGCCAGCTCCAGCTCAACCAAGGGGATATGGTCCCCCACCCAAGTAAGGCGACGCTGCCGCAGCAGACGCTCGGCATTGTCGCCTCGTACACACCGGCATCGGGGTGGCGGCACTCGCTCACGCTGGGCTACGACCGTGGCGCGGACGGGAATAACCAGATCACTCAGCCGGCCTACGTGACGCCGAGCGATTCCTTCTTATTCGTGTACTCCACCCAAACCACCCGGCTGACGGCGGCGTACCACGCCTCGGTCGATACCCGGTTGTCCGATCGCGTCTCCACAAACTTCATCGTCGGGGCCGACTATTGGCGATACCTGTACAACGGCTATACCGACTACGTCGCGAACAGCGATCAGGGCGGCCTGAACACGAAGGGTGACACGACGGGTGCGACGGTCACGATCGATCGCACGCACGATTACAGCACCGGCGTCTTCACCCAGGCGCGCCTCGGCATCGACGACGCGCTGTTCGTCACGGCCGGCGTGCGAGCCGATCAGAGCCCGTCGCTGCCGGACGATAAGCATCATCGCTCCATCAACCCCAGAGTCGGCGCGAGCTACGCGCTCGATCTGAAGGGAGTCCAGGCGAAGCTGCGCGCCGGCTACGGGAGCGCGCTGAAGCCGGCAGATCCCGGCTTGAAGCGCGGCGCCACATTCTCGTCGAACTACGTCCAGCTCCCGGCGCCGGATCTGAAGCCCGAGGAGCAGACGGGATGGGATGCCGGCGTGGAGTTGTACGACCGCGATCGCGCATCGTTGTCGGTGACCCGCTACGACCAGACCGCAAGGAACTTGATCGCCGTGGCGTTTCTGGCATTCGATCCCGTGTTCGTCCAGCAGTTCCAGAACGTCGCCCGCGTTCGCAACAAGGGTTGGGAGCTGGAGGGTTCGCTGCGCCTCGTGAAGGGATTGAGCATGCGCGCGACGTACTCGTACGTGGACAGCAGAGTCGATTCGCTGGGTCCGAACGATCAGACGGGATACACGGTGGGACAGTCCTTGCTCGGCGTTCCCCACCACACGGGCGCGCTCACGCTCTCCGAGCGGACATCCCGCGTGCTGCTCGAGGCGGGCGTCGACTATGTCGGGTCGTCGAGCAATTACGATCCCGTCGCTGCGTACCATGCCGCCAATCCGCGCCTCGGCGCGCCGAACTACAACTCGGGGCTCGTGACGCTGCCCGAGGCGTACCGGTACACGGCGCGTGCCGCGTTCGATCTTACTCCAACGCTCACCCTGTGGGGGCGCGTCGACAATCTCACCAACGTCATCGTCAGGGATCAGGGCTACTTCCCGGTCGACCAAATCGGTCGCCAGACAGTTCTCGGGATCCGGGTGCGCTGACGTGAGAGTGCGGCTGGCGCTGATGTGCGGTGTACTTGCTGCGGTGACGTCGTTGGGGGCGCAAACACCGGCCACGGCGGAGCCGCTCAGCGTGCCGGACATCATTGGCATGACGCTTTTCAGCAGCAACGCGCACAACGGCGCCAGCGACGACGTGCACGTGCTCTCGCCCGATGGGACACGCGTCGCGGTGGTCGTGCAGCGGGGCAATCTCGCCAAGAACACCGTCGACTACGCGTTGCTGGTGTTTTCGACGAGTACGCAACCAACCGAGCCGCGTCCCGATACGCTGCTCGTGTTCTCGGCGACGACAAACGCCCCCGCGATTGCGCATGTTGCGTGGCTGAACGACGGCCGCACACTGGCGTTTCTCGGCGCCGAGGGACACGCGCTGCCGCAGGTATTCACGATCGATCTTGCTACGCACGCGGCAACCGCGCGCACGCACTCGTCCACCGGCGTGACCTGGTACACGATCAGCGCGAATGGAGAGCCGATTATTTATCAGGAACGTGGCCGCGTCGATACGAGCGACTACGCCGGGATGCGGGCGAAGGGCTTCGCGGTGGATCGATCGCTCTGGCCCTCGGATCTGATTTTGGGCGATTTCCGTGGCGTCGTCCGCAACGCGGAAAATCCGAGTACATATCGCATCGCCCGCGGTGGCGGCGATCGTCCCCTCAACCTCCCCGATTCGTCCACCGATTATCGTCACTGCGAGATCCAGCCGTGGTACGGCGCGCCGCTGAGTCCCAGCGGAGATGCCTTGTTGATCGGCTGCGACCCGCGCACGCCACCGGCATGGTGGAAGGCGTACCGCAATCCGCGTTACCGGTTGTTCGCCGATCAATGGCGCGCGGTCGGCCAGCAGCTGGTGCTGCTCGACCTGGCGAGTGGTCAGGCGCGGCGCGTGTACGACGCGCCGCTCTTGTTGCAGGCGGAGACGAACTGGGCGTGGGCGCCAGATGGCCGGTCGATCGTGTTATCGACGGCCCTGTTGCCGCTGACCGGCCCCGATTCCGCGCGCCGGCTGTCATCCCGCATGGTGGTCGAGCTGGACTTAATGACGCGCGCGTTTACGACCGTGGTGCCGCGCGATTCGCTCATTGTGCGTGACTGGAATCCTCGCACTGGCGTCGTGGAGTTTGCGCAGGCGCCAGCCTGGTTCGAGGTCAACGATGCGACCCAGCGGGTCTTCTACCGCAAAGACGGTCGTGGATGGCGGTCTGTCGCTGCATTGGCCCCTCGCTTTCTCGTCCGCGAGGATCCCAATACCCCGCCGCGGCTGATGGCTGTCGATCCAGCCACACGCCGCTCACGCGTAGTCTTCGATCCCAATCGCACGCTGTTCGATCGCCGACGTTTGGGGCGCGTCGAAGTCACGCACTACACGAGCAAGTCCGGGAGAAAGTACGCGGCCGGCGTCTACTATCCGCCCGACTTCTCAACCGGGCATCGCTATCCGCTGGTGATCCAAACGCACGGCTACGATTCGACCACCTTTTCGCCCGACGGTCCCTTCACGAGCGGAACCGCCGCCCAGCCGCTCGCCGGGTCGGGGATCGTCGTCGCACAAGCGGCTGAGCTCATCTCCGGTAATGATGCGGTCGATGGGACGCCGGAAGAAGGTCCGTCCTATCAGGACATGTGGGAAGGATTGATCGATGAGCTGGACCGCCGAGGCGTGATCGACCGCGCGAGGATTGGCCTCCATGGATTCAGCCGCACCTGCTTTGCCGCGCTGTATTTCCTCACCCACTCGTCGTACCCGATCGCGGCCGCCGACCTCACCGACGGAGTGGATTACAGCTATCTGCAATTCCTCGTCTATCGCGG
>DASZNX010000110.1:0-6606 GCA_035551075.1 Gemmatimonadales bacterium
TGGCGCGGGTGCTCTGCAACGTATTGCCGATGTCCGTGACGCCCTGCACAAAGAGCTGCGAGCCGTTCGCGTTCAACGTATCGAAATCGCGATGCTCATAGAGGTAGCGCAGGCTGTAATGCGTCTTGAAGTCGGGACCGAAATCCTTCTTGAAGGCGGCGTTCACGCTGCCGTTGATGGCCTCGCGGTTCGCCGTCCCATACAGGATCGAGCCGAGGTTCGCGCTACTCGCGGACGTGGTCCGGAATCCCTTGTCGTTGATCTGCGAGCCGGCGCCGCGGCGCAGGTCGTAGCTGAAGTTCGCGTCCAGGTTGAACCAATTCACCGGCGCGTAGGTTGCGGTGATGCCGGAGATAAATCGGTTCGTCACGTCGAGGCGCTTGGTCTGATACAGCGTCGACAGCGGATTCTGGTTCTGCGAGCCGCCACCCTGCAGGTTCGGCCGGATGTACAGCCGGTGCAGCGTGTCCTCCTGCAGGATGTTGACGATCGCCGGCACGCGCGTCAGGCGGAAGAACGCATTGCCGCCTTCTTCCTGATTGATCCCGTCCTGCGTGCTGCGCGTGTACGACGTGCGGAACGACAGATTCCAGTCGGCACCGATACCCTGGTCCACGTTGATCCGGAATGCGTTCCGATTGAAGCCATTGAGGAAGCGGATCGCGCCTTCCTCATGCCGGTTCGATGCGCTGGCGAAGAACCGCGTCTGAGTGCCGAACCGCCCCGTCATGTCGAGCGTGTTCTCGAGGAACGGCTTCGGCGTGACGAGCTGATTGACGGCGTTGTACTGCGTTCCGGGCCATGGCTGCACCTGGAACCGCTGGCGCAACGGCGGGCCCGAAATCGTCGAGCCGGGATCGATCGGGAAGCCCTTGGGGTTGAGCGAGAAGTCGCCCGGCGCGTTGTTGATCCGGGCGGCTTCGGTCGCCCAGTCGAATGTGCGCGCGCAGAATGGCAGCCCAGTCACCGCTTCGCAGAACTGCGTGCCCGTTTCGTCGGTCGCGAGCGCCGTGAAGCGCGCTAACCCGAAATCGCGCTCGATGTCGCTCATCCCCGCCTCGCTGCGAATCCCGAACTGCACGCCTTCGAGGCTGCGGCGCGCCGACTTCGTCGTGATGTTGATCACGCCGTTGCCCGCGCGGGCGCCGTACAGCGAGGCGCCCGCCGCGCCCTTCACGACTTCCACGCTCTCGATGTCCTGGGGATTCAAGTCGGGCAGGCCGCCGTTGATGATCACGCCGTCAACGATGTACAGCGGATCTTGCCCGCGTCCCGATGCGTTGATCGACGTCGGACCGCGCAACAAGACCGCCGGCTGCGCTCCGGGACGGCCGCTCGCGCTCACGATGTTGGCGCCGGGCACTTTGCCCTGTAACTGCGTCAGCGGATTGGACGCCGGCACAGGCAGCTGCGTCGCATCGACGTGCGTGACGGTGAACGGCACCTTCACAGCCTCGGTCGCTTCCTGCGTGCCGGTGACGACGACGGCCTCGAGCAGGTTGACATCGTAGGACACCACGAGGTCGGCCGTCTGCTCACCGGGCGTCAGCGTCAGCGCCTTGCTGTTCGGCTTGAAGCCGATGGCTCGCACGCGCAGCACCACCTGTTGCCCGCGCACGCGCGCGCCCGGCACCTGCAGGGTGTACTGACCCTTGGCATCGGTCGCCGCGCCGATCCGGAGCTCTTCGATGAGCACGTTGGCGCCGGTAACGGCTTCACCTCGATCCGAGGTAATGGTTCCGCGAATCACCGCATCTTGCGCCAGAGCCAGACGAGGGCCGGCGACGAGCAGAGCCAGCGCCGCGGTCCCGGCGAAGAAAACCCCACGACATTTCTGGAGCATGGAAACACCCTCACGTGAAACGGGAAGAGAAGTGGCAACGACAAAGCGGCGCGCGGTTTCCCTGACGGGAAACCGCCCGAAAACGGCAGGGCGGTTTTGTCTAACGAGCGTGACGGTCATGCCGCTCGGGCTCAGGTGACGGCCTGGGGGCCCAAAAGGCGGTGTTCGCCTCTCCTCTTGGTTATACGGTCCGACACATAACCCTGTCAAGGCAGCTTTGTCAGAGTTATCATCTATTGACCCCGGTCATGGGACCGGCTCGTGGCCCGCATACCCTGCACTCTTACCGCGATGGTGGTAACCGCACTGGCGGCGGCCGTGTCTCCCGGCCTTCCGGCCCAGTCCGCCTCCACCTCAGCCTCCCGCACGGGGCCCAGCGGGGGGATCATCGGTAGGGTCATCGACCAGCAATCCCAGCACCCCCTGGAGGGAGCCACGGTCAGCCTGCTGGGAACCCAGCTCCACACAGCCACCGACAGCAGCGGCCGATTCACCGAGGCTGGCCTCGGCCCCGGCACCTATCTCGTCGAGGTCCGGGCCATCGGGTACGGTGTGACGTCGTGGATCGTGAAGCTCAATGATGGTGAGGTCGTCGATTTCAACTTCGAGGTCGCCCCGCTCGGCGTAGAGCTCGATCCGGTCACCGTCGCGGGCCGTCCCGGATACGCGGAGCGGCGCCGGAACGAATTCGAGGAACGCCGGCACGCCGGGAGGGGCGTCTTCATCACCGAGGAACAGATTCAGACCAGTCACGCCGCCACGATGGCGGACCTGCTCCGCGGGGTCCCCGGGGTTCGGCTCAATTGCCGGTCGGGGAATTGCACCGCGCAGATGACCCGCGGCGCGCGCGGCGTGTGCGCCGCCGATTGGGTCGTGGACGGCATGCCCGCCACGATGTCGTCCTCACCCGCCCTCCCGGTCGTCGGCATCATCGGCATCGAGATTTACCGCAGCCCCGGGGAAGTGCCCTCTGAGTTCCTCAAGGCGGACTCGCAATGCGGAGTCATCGCCATCTGGACGAAGTCGGGCCCCTGACCGTCGCCCGCTCCCCGACTCGTTTCGCGCGCATCGCGATCCTCGTTCCAGGCATCCTGCTTGGGGCGGTGGTCGCGTATCCGCGCACTCCGCAGCATCCGGACGCATTGGCTGCGCGCTCCAAGGGCCCTGCGACGGCGCCCGTCACCGTGTACGAGATGGCGGACTTTCAGTGCCCTGCGTGCCGCGGCTTCACGATCGGCATCATGCCGACGCTCGACAAACAGTTCATCCAGACCGGCAAAGTACGGTGGGTGTTCATCAATCTGCCGCTCGTGAGCATTCACCCGAATGCGATGGCGGCGGCCGAAGTGGCGATGTGCGCGGCGCGGCAGGGGCGGTTCTGGCAGACACATGACGCTCTGTATCTGTTGCAGGACGACTGGGCGAAACTGGAACAACCGCGCGCCAAACTCCTCGCCTTGGCCGAGCGCGCGGGAGCCAATCGCGCGAAATTGGTCGCCTGTGTGGACAGCGGGACGGTGCGTACGGAAGTGGAACAGGACGCCCAGCGCGCCATGCGATCGGGAGCCAATGCGACCCCTTCCTTTTATATAGAAGGCGGCTTGATCCAAGGCGCGCCACCCACGCCCGATCCCATGGTGAAAATCCTCGATTCTATTTACACGGCACGGATCCGCGCCAATAAGTGAGCCCCTCCCCCTCCCCCTCTTCTCGCCGGCCGTCGCTGCTGTACCGCCTGAGCGTTGACCTGGCGAGCCGCGCGGCGCCGCTCGTCGCGCGGTTCGACAAGAAAATGGCGCGGGGATTGGACGGGCGGCGCGGGTTGGCCGCCCGTCTTGCGGCGTGGGCGGCGTCGCAACGTGACGCGAAGCGTCCGCTGGTGTGGATGCACGCGCCGTCCGTGGGCGAAGGACTGCAGGCGAAACCGGTGCTGGAGACGCTGCGTGCCGAGCATCCCGATTGGCAGCTCGCCTTTACGTTTTTCTCTCCGTCGGCGGAGCGGCTCGCGAAGAATCTGCCGGTCGACGTCGCCGATTATCTGCCGCTCGATCGCCCCTCCGACGTCAACGCCGCGCTCGATGCCTTGCAGCCGACCGCGCTGATCTTCAGTAAGCTCGACGTCTGGCCCGAACTGACGCTTGCCGCCGCCCGCCGCGGCGTGAAGCTCGGCCTCATCTCCGCCACCGTTTCGACGGAGAGCGCGCGGCTGCGGTGGCCCACACGCAAGTGGAGCGCGAGCGCGTACGCAGCGCTCGACCGGATCGGCACGATCAGCGAAGAAGACGGACAGCGACTCGAGCTGCTGGGTGCTCGTCCCGAAGCGATCGCCGTCACCGGCGACACCCGCTACGACAGCGTGGCGGAGCGCGCCGCGCGGCTCGACCGCACGCGCGAGCCGCTCGCGCGACTAGCCGGAACGGGTGGGCAGGCAAACAGTAGTCCGCCAGCCGACAGGTTCACGATCGTCGCGGGATCTACGTGGCCGTCCGACGAAGCCATCCTCCTTCCCGCATTCGCCGATCTGCTGGTGCAACTGCCCAATGCCCGGTTGCTGCTCGCTCCGCACGAGCCGAATCCCGATCACCTCGCGGGGATCGCCGAGCGGCTGCGGCATCTCAAGCTGCCCCGGCCGGTGCGGCTCTCGCAGCTCGAGCACGCCAAACCGTCGCCGGTGATCGTGGTGGACCGCGTCGGCATTCTCGCCGATCTGTACGCGCTCGGCGACACGGCGTTCGTCGGTGGCGGCTACCATCGCGCCGGACTGCATTCCGTGCTCGAGCCCGCCGTCTTTGGCGTTCCGGTGATCTTTGGCCCGCACTGGCGCATGAGTCGCGACGCCGCGTTGCTGCTCGATCACGGCGGCGCTGTCGCGCTGCCCGGCGACGGCCGCCACCCGCTTCACTCGCAATGGCTGGTCTGGCATCACGACGCGGCTGCCCGGCGCAAGGCGGGGAACGCGGCACACGACATGATCGAAGCGGGACGCGGCGCGGCAGAGCGCACGACGGCGCTGGTACGGGGACTCGTCGAGACTTGAGGAGTGGACGTGTTCTTCTCGTCGTGGCCGCCGCCGTGTCAGCCTGCAAGACCGCGCCACGCCAGGACACGATGTGGCATGACGCCAGCGGTTATCGCTGGCGATCGCTGGCGGTGACGGGAGACAACACCGCGGGATTCACGCTGCTCGATTCTTCCAAGACCGGCATCACGTTCAGCAATACCGTCAGCGAGTCGTCGTTGGTGCACAATCGCCAGCTCGCTCAGGGCGCCGGTGTGTGCCTCGCGGACGTGGACGGCGACGGACGTCCGGATGTCTTCCTGGCACGTACCGAGGGACCGAACGCGCTCTACCGCAATCTCAGTGACTGGAAGTTTGCGGACATCACGACGAGTGCGGGCGTCGCGGCGGCCGACCGCGTTTCCACGGGGTGCGCGTTCGCCGACGTCGATGGGGATGGTGATCAGGACCTGATCCTGGCATCGCTCGGCGGACCGAATGCGGTCTTCATCAACGATGGGAAGGGCCATTTCACCGAGCAGCAGCGCGGGCTGACCGACGTTGCCGGGAGCATGTCGATCGCCGTCGCCGACGTCGACGGGGACGGCGATCTCGACCTCTACATCGCGAACAACAAGGCGTACACGGCGCTCGATCGCATGCCCCCTTCCGAGCGCGCCTTCAACCACGTCACGCGAAACGTGGGTCCGAATCATTACGAAGTTCGGCCGGAATATCGGCGTGACTATAAGCTCGTGGATCGCGCCGACCTGGGCGGCGTCAGCCTCGTGCAGCGCGCTGATCCCGATTTTTTCTACCTGAACGACGGCACGGGCCACTTTGTCCGTGAGCCGATGGCGCACAACCCGCGCTTTGTGGATGAGACCGGCGCCCCGCTGCGCGAAGAACGCGAGGACTTCGGCCTCGGCGCCGTATTTGCCGATCTGAACGGTGACGGCGCGCCCGATCTCTACGTCGCCAATGACTTCGAGGACCCCGATCAGTTTTGGTTGAACGACGGCCACGGCCGGTTTCGGCTGGTACCGTGGTATGCGCTGCGCTCTACGAGCAATTCCGGGATGGCGGTGGCCGTGGGCGACGTGAACCGCGACGGATATCCGGATCTCTTCGAAGTGGACATGCTGGGTTACGACACCCATCGACTCAAGACCGAGGTTCCCACGCATACGGTGGTGCCGAAGCGTCCCGGGATCGGCGACGACCGGCCGCAGATGCAGCGCAACACCCTGCAGCTGAATCGAGGGGATGGCACTTTCGCGGAGGTTGCGCGCTTGGCGGGCGTCGGCCGCTCGGGTTGGTCGTGGTCCACGGTCTTTCTCGACGTCGATCTCGATGGATGGGAAGACATCCTGATCGGGACGGGACACCTGTGGGATGTCATGGACGGCGACGCGCAGCAAACCCTACGCGGCCGGCTCGGGCTGATTGACTGGCGCAAGATGCTGTTCGAGTTTCCGCCCCTGCCGCTGCCGAATGTCGCGTTCCGCAATCGCGGCGATCTCACGTTCGAGGACGCCAGTACAGCCTGGCACTTCGACATCGGCAACGACATTTCGCACGGGATGGCGCTCGCCGATCTCGATGGTGACGGCGATCTCGACGTCGTGATCAACCGGCTGGATCGCCCGGCCGCCGTGCTGCGGAACGACGCGGGCCGGCCGCGGATCGCGGTCCGCCTGCGCGGAACGCCTCCGAACACCGCAGGCATCGGCAGTCGTGTCACCGTACGCGGTGGTCCCGTGCC
>DASZNX010000111.1:0-6052 GCA_035551075.1 Gemmatimonadales bacterium
GCATCAACTCCGCGAGCGCCTGATGGCCGTAATCGGACTCAGAGATGATCAGGCCGGCGAGAAATGCACCGAGCGCCAGTGATGCGCCCGCCGCGGCCGTGCCGAGCGCCGTCAGCGTCCCGATGAGGATCACCGCGATGAGAAACAGCTCGCGGCTGCGCGTCTTGAGGATGGCCGACAGCGCGCGCGGCACGATGGTGCGCGCGGCGATGACCACGCCGACCACCACCAACGCGGCCTTCCCGAGCGCGATCAGCAGCCCGACAATGCCGCCTTCCGCCTTTCCCGCGAGAAACGGCAGGATCAGCATGATCGGCACGACACAGAGGTCTTGAAAGATCAGCACCGCGGTCGCCAGGCGGCCGTGCGGCGCGTCGATATCGCCCGCATCGGTCAGCACCTTGAGCACGATGGCGGTGCTCGAGAGCGCGATCAGGAAGCCGAGAAACAGGGACACGCGCCAGTTGCCCAGCAGCGCAATCCCCGCGGCCAGCGCCAGGGCGACCGTGAACCCCATCTGCGACAGGCCGCTCGCGAGAATCTGCCCGCCCATCTCCCTGAGCCGGCTGAGCGAGAACTCGATGCCGATCGTGAATAACAGCAAGATCACGCCGACTTCGGCGAGACCTTCGACATCATGGGGATCGGAGACGAGACCGAGCGCGTTGGGGCCGAGCAGAATGCCGGCGACGATGAATCCGGGTAGCGCGGGCAGCTTGAACCGATAGAAGAGCAACACGACGAGCAGCGAGCCGGAGAAGATGACGGCGAGGTCGCGCAGGACGTGGAGCTGTTCCATGGTGGCCTAAAGCTAGAAGCGCCCCTAACTTTGGCCACCGTGCGCGACTGGCTCACCAATCGTGTCGGTCTGAGTCCGGAGGTCCAGACGCACCTGCTGGTCACGGTCATCGTGATCGCGGGACTCTGGGTTCTCGAGCGCGTGGTGCTCGCCGTCGTGTACCGGCGGGTCACCGATCCGTGGACGCGATATCACTGGCGCAAGAGCGTCACCTATGTGTTCCTCGCGATCGCGGTGCTGGTCATCGGTCGCGAATGGCTCGAAGGCTTCAAATCCCTCGCCACATTCCTCGGCCTCGTCTCGGCGGGCATCGCGATCGCGCTCAAAGATCCGCTGGCGAATCTCGCGGGCTGGGCGTTCATCGTCTGGAGCCGGCCGTTCGAAGTCGGCGACCGCATCGAAATCGCCAAACACAAGGGCGACGTCATCGACGTCCATCTGTTCAAATTCACGCTGAACGAGATCGGCGGGTGGGTCGACGCGGATCAGAGCACGGGGCGCATCGTCCACGTCCCCAATCAGCAGGTCTTCACGGAAGCCATCGCGAATTATGACAAAGGCTTCAAGTACATCTGGAATGAAGTGCCGGTGCTGATCACGTATGAGAGCAACTGGCAAAAAGCGAAAGAGATCCTGACGGCGATTGCATTCAAGCACGCCGAGCATCTCACGACCGAAGCCGAGCGTGATCTACTCGCCGCGTCGCAGCAATACCTCATCAATTACAAGAAGCTCACGCCGATCGTCTATACGAGTACCACGGCGTCGGGCATTCTCCTCACGATGCGCTATCTGATCGAACCGCGTCGGCGCCGGGGCACGGTCTCGGCAATCTGGGACGACATCCTGACCGAATTTGGAAACTCGAAGGACATCGATCTCGCGTATCACACCGTTCGATCGTACAGCAATCCGATCGAGGGGAAGATCGTCGGAACGCCCGATCAGGGGCGTTAGCGCAGCGCGGCGCCGTGCTCGGCGACAGCCTTCACGAGGAGCTCGAAATCCTCACGCCGGCTGCGGTGATTGGTGATCGCGACGCGAATGGCGAATCTGCCGTTCAGTATCGTCTGTGAGGGAATCGCGAGCCCGCTGTCCTGAATCCTGAGCAGGATTTCCTTGTTGATTTCGTTCAGCCTGTCCTCGGAAGCACCCGGCACCGTGTACCGGAAGCAGACCACGTTGAGCGGCACGGGGGCGAGCAGCTCGAGCCGCGGATGCCTGGTCACGAGTCCCGCCAGGTAGTGCGCCTGGCGCACGTTCTGATGAATCAGCTGGGCAAAGGCGTTCAGTCCATGCGTCTTGAACGACATCCAGACCTTCAGCGCACGAAATCCCCGTGACAATTGCACGCCGCGCTCGGCGAACGGGAAACCCCCGGCGGCTATACCGCGATCGAACGCCGCGAGGTAGGCCGGCGTGACGTTGAAGGTGGCGCGATGCGCCTGTTGGTCGCGCACGAGGGTGCAGCCGACCTCATACGGCATGTACAGCCACTTATGTAGATCGAACGCGACGGAGTCCGCCTGCTCGAGTCCCGCGACGAGCGGCCGCAGATCGGGCACGAGTGCCGCCAGCGCGCCGAACGCGCCGTCGACGTGAAACCAGAGCCCTTCGTCGCGGGAGAGCTGCGCCAGCGCCCGCAGATCGTCCGTCGCGCCAGTATTGACCGTACCCGCGTTGCCCACGATGCAGATCGGTCGCAGGCCCTTCGCCTTGTCGGCAGCGAGCGCGGCGCGCAGCGCGGCGAGATCGATCGCGTAATCAGCATTGACTGGGATGCTGCGCAGACCGTCCCGCCCGAGCCCGAGCAATTCGACGGCCTTGCGGACCGACGAATGGGTTTCCGTTGAAGCGTAGACGGTGAGCTGGGGCGCACCGTCGTGGTGCAGCCCGCGTGCGCGGACATCGAAGCCCGCTCGCGCGTTCCTTGCCACGGCAAGACCAACGAAGTTTGCCATCGAGCCACCCGATACGAGCAGGCCGTGCGTCCCCCTGGGCATGCCAAGCAGCTCGACCAGCCATCCAATCACCTGATTCTCCACCACCGCGGGCGCATCGTCGAACTCGGCCACCTGCGGGTTCATGCCGGAGGCGAGCATGTCGGCGAGCATGCCGAGCGGCGTGCCCGTGCCGATCACCCAGCCCCAGAAGCGGGGATGGATATTGCCGGTGGGGTAGGGCAGCACATCGCGCTTGAACTCTTCATAGACAAGGCCCGCCGGTGTCGCTTCGCGAGGCACGGAGCCCGACAGCCGCGCGCGTACCTCGCTCGGTACCGGGCGCCAGACCGGACGCTCGCGCGCCGTGCGCAGAAACTCGAGCATCTCGTCGACCATCTGGTGGCCGAGCAGCCGCAGCTCTTCCCAGCCCCGCTCATCGGCGGGGTCGAGACTGATCTCCGTCGTCTTGGTCTTAGAGACGTTCGAGCTCGGGGACTGTACGCTCATTCCGGACATTGCCCGTGTTCAGGGTGGACTTGGGTTCGAACAGCAGCACGTGGGTCTCTTCGTCCGCGATCGGCAGATGCTCGACGCCGCGCGGGATGATCGCGAACTCTCCCGGTCCGAGGATGACGTCCGTCTCGCGCAACTTGAGACGCAGTTTTCCTTTCACGACGAGGAACAGCTCGTCCTCGCGCTCGTGATGATGCCACACGAACTCGCCCTTGAGCTTCACGAGCTTCACCTGGTTGTCGTTGACTTCGCCCACAACCTTGGGGCTCCACTGGTCCTGAAACCGGCTGAACATGTCGGTGAGACTGATTTTGCGGACTGTCATGATGCCCGCTCCAGAATGGTTTGTGTATCGACCACGGTCGAGAATTCGCCGTGCAGATCGGCTAACGCGACATCGTGCAGGAGCCTCGATTCGTACCGTTTTCCGTCCGGACCCGTATTGTCGAACGTCGCTGTGGCGTCCGAGACGACGTACGTCGTGAAGCCGAGGTTGCCCGCCATCCGCGCGGTCGTCGATACGCACAGGTTCGTCTGCATGCCCACGAGGACCAGTGTGGTCACGCCGCGGTGCCGCAGATTCTCCTCGAGCGTCGTTCCGATGAACGCGCTGCTCACTGATTTCTGCACCACCAGCTCGCCGGTCAGAGGTTTCACTTCATCTTTGATCTCGACGCCCGGCTGGCCCGGACGAAGCGGCGATTGCGGCTCCTTCGACAGGTGCTGCACGTGTACGACCGGACGGCCGCTATCCCGCCAGGCATTCTGGAGCCGGGCGATGTTCCGTTCGAGATCGGGATTGTTGCGATTGTAGCGCGCCGCGTAGACGTCCATCCCTTTCTGTACATCGATAACGAGGAGTACCGCATCCCGAGGAAGCTTCGGAGTCATGTGCTCGCCTCTGGCGTGGGATCGACGCTGGTCGCGGGGCCAGCGGGCGGTGCGGTTTCTGCCCGTCCGCCTGTCCGCTCGTCCGCCCGGCGCAGTCGGTGCGAGAACTGAATCCACACGACCGCCACCAGGATCATGCTCATCGCGATGAACGTGCGCGCCCGCACCGGCTCGTGCAACAGGAGCCATCCCAGCAAGACTGCGATCACCGGGTTTACGTAGGCGTAGGTGCCGACGATCGTCGCGGATGCGTGACGCAGCGCGTACGAGTAAGCGCTATAGCCGAGGATCGAACCGAACACGACGAGGTAGGCGATCGCCCCAATCGCGCGTCCGGTCAGATGCCACGATTGCCATTCGCCCAGCACCGATCCAACCAACGCGACCGTCGAGCCGCCAACGATCATTTGAAACGCGGCGCCCATGTAAGGACTCGCCTTGGTGGGATGTCGCTTGGCATAGACGCTGCCCAGCGCCCACGACGCGCTCGCGAAGGTGAGCGCAATCGGCCCGCGCTTATCCGCCGCCAGGATCTCGGCCGGCGTCGCACCCACGAGCAGCAACGTCCCGAGGAAGCCCAGGAGCAAGCCGGCGATGACGCGCCAGCTCAACTCACCGGCACCGCCGGGAATGATCGCATCGAAGAAGGCGGTCCACATCGCCACCGTGACGACGAAGATGCTGGCGATTCCCGACGCGACGTACTGCTCCGACCACACGACGAACGCGTTGCCACCGGCGAGCAACAGCACACCAACGATGGCGAGGGTCCGCCAATCGCGCCGGCGGGGCAGCGGATCGCCCAGTGCGCTGGCGAGGGCGAGCAGGATGAGCCCGGCGACCAGAAATCGGAGCCCGGCGAAGAGAAACGGCGGCAGCTCGGTCACGCCGATCTTGATCGCGAGGTAGGTGGAACCCCAGAAAATGCAGACGACGAGATAGGCGACGAGCGCTTTGCCCGTGAGCGGTGCTCCCCCCGCTCCCCCCGCTCCCCCCGCCCCCCCAGCTCCTCCCGCCATCAGTCGGGCTCCGTCGGAATGAAGCCCGTTTTCTCGAACACGGTCGAGAGAACGATCGTGGTGCGCGTGTTCATCTGAGAGTTCGGGCCGCGCAAGTCGCGCAGGATTTCCTGCACGCCTTCGAGATCGGGAGCGACCACCTTCAGGATGTAGCAATCGTCGCCCGCGACATGATGACACTCGAGGACGCCTGGATGCTTTTCCATCTCCCGCATCCGTGGCTCGTCACCGACGTAGTCGCTCGATCCGTACCGCACCGCCACGAAGGCGGTGACCGGCAGCCCGACTTTCGCCCGGTCGAGCTGCACGCGATACCCGCGGATATATCCCGACTCCTCGAGACGTTTCACCCGTTCCATGATGGCGGGACGCGAGAGACCGATCTCATCGGCGATCGCCTGATAACTCGCGCGTCCATCCTGGGCGAGAATGCGGAGGATCCGTCGGTCGGTCGCGTCGAGCTCGGCCTTGGTGGACATTTGGAAGGCTCCTGAGATGATTCGTGAACGCAACGTAAGCTTAGCAGGTTTCCACCTTACGGAATATCCAGTTTCGGCTTTCAAATTGTCCTTTGATGAGGACACGGGTAGAATTCCGAATGCAACCCGGCCCCAGCCGTCGGCCCCCCTCCGCCTCACGCTTGGACGCCCTCCGTAGCCTGGTTCGCAGCTACTCCTCAGTCCTGCTTGGCTACTCGGGCGGCGTCGACTCGGTGTTTCTTGCGGTCATTTTGCGGCAGGAGCTCGGGCGCGAGGGCATGATTGCCGCCATTGGTCGCAGCGCGTCCTATCCCGACGCGCAATGGCGTACGGCTCGGGAGGTCGCAGAGCGCTTCGACATTCCGGTTCTCGAGATTGAGACTCACGAGCTCGAGGACCAGAGCTACC
>DASZNX010000112.1:0-15089 GCA_035551075.1 Gemmatimonadales bacterium
GTTCCGCCTGGCCCTCGATCCGGCGCGGGCCCGCGAGCTGCATGATGAGGCGTTGCCCGCCGAGTACTTCAAGAGCGCGGAATTCTGCGCGATGTGCGGGCCGAAGTTCTGCTCGATGCACATCACGCGCGAAATCGAGCGTTCGCTGGGGAAGCGGGAGCCGCTGAAGAAGGAGCAGCGCGAGGTAGTGGGCGCCGACTAGGTCGCGGCTGAAGGCGTGGTTGCTCGATTAATCGAGCCGGTGCTCGGCTGACCGCGCGTGCGCTTCCAGCCCTTCCACTCTTCCAAACCACGCGGCGTCTTCGATCAGCGGCCTGGCAGCGGCGGCGTCATCGATGCGCAACCACGTGCGAACGCGCAGGAACGTGTAGACCGACAGCCCGCCGGTGCAGCGCGCCGTTCCGCCGGTGGGCAGGACGTGATTCGGACCCGCTCCGTAGTCGCCGAGTACCTCGGCCGCTGAGCCGCCGATGAAGAGCGCGCCGTAATGCGCGAGCCGCGAAGCGACCCCGATCGCGTCGTCGAGAAATAGCTCGAGGTGTTCTGGAGCCAGCGCATCGCATGCTGCGATTCCGTCGTCGATACTCGATACAACCATGACACCGCCGTTTCCAAGTGCGCGACGCGCGACGGCGCCCGTCGCCAACGTCTCGAGCTGGCGAGCCAGCTCGACTTCGACGCGATCAGGCAAGCGTTGATCGGTCGTGACGAGGATCGGCCGTGCATCGGGATCGTGCTCGGCTTGGGCCAGCAGATCGGCGGCCAACTCAGTGGGTGAGGCGCTGCCATCGGCAAATACCACGAGCTCCGTGGGACCCGCCAGCATGTCGATGCCCACGTGTGCGCTGACTAGGTGCTTCGCCGCGGTGACGTAGCGGTTGCCCGGGCCCGCGATCACATCGCAGGCCGGCACCGGACCGGCCCCGAACGCGAGTGCCGCAATCGCGTGCGCCCCCCCCGCGGCCAGCAAGCCATCGGCGCCGGCGAGCGCGGCAGCGGCGAGTGTCATGGGGGACGGTTTGGGACTCGCCACCCAGAGCTGCTTCACTCCGGCTGTCCGAGCCGTCACCGCCGTCATCAACACCGAGGACGGCAACGGGTAGCGGCCGCCGGGCGCATAGCAGCCGGCGCGCTCGATCGGAGCAATCCAGTGACCGGCACTGCCTCCGGGCACGGTCACCGTCACAGTGCCCAGCGCCCGTTTCTGCGCGGCTGCGAACAAGTGAATTCGCTCGGCAACTCGCTCGAGCCGAACGCGGTCCTCACGCGCCAACTTTGTCAGCGACTGCTCGAGCGCAGCGCGCTCGAGAAACAGCTTCCCGCCCGCCGGAACGTCGCCGAATTGCTCGGCATACAGTCGCAGAGCGTTCTCGCCGTTCGCGCGGACGGCATTCACAATCGGAGCAGCGGCCGCGATCGCTTCGGCGGACACGACACACCCGCGCTCACGCACCAGCTCGGCCGCGCTACGCCGCCGCAGTAAGGGCGCGCTCATGTTTTCCGTGCCATGGGACGCCGGTTCACCGCCCGGTGCCGCCGCGCGAGCTCGGCGCGCACGTCGGCCAACGTGCCGCCGCCGCGCGCGAGCGCCACCATCGCCATGTACAGCACATCAGCCGTTTCGCGCACGACGTCATCTGCAGACTCGGCCTGCGCCAGCTCGTCCGCCTCTTCGCGCAGCTTGGCGGCGAGCAGCGTGCGGTCGGCAACGAGCTGGGATGTGCCGGACTCACGCACTGGTCTCGCAATGCGATCGGCGAGTGTCCGCTCCAAGTCGAAGAGATCGAACTCCGAGGACCAGCACGAGCGGCGATTCAAGTGACAGAATCCCGCGCCATGTTGCCGGACGGTGAACCGGAGCGCGTCGCGGTCGCAGTCCAGGTCCACGCGCACGAGCTGCTGCGAATTCCCGGATGTCGCTCCCTTCTCCCAGATCGCCTGCCGCGATCGGGACCAGTAGATGCCGCGGCGTTCGGCGACGGCGCGCGCCAGCGACTCGCGCGTGCTCCACACCAGACCCAACGTGCGCCCCGATTCATCGCACACGACGGTGGGCCAGATGTCACCTGACAACGGCTTGGTCAGGGGAGCCGCCACCGCATCGCCGAGCGACAGACGGCCGGCATACAGCGCCATGCCAACCTGGGCGTCGGCGCCGGCTCGATCGAGCGCGGCAACATCTGCGGCGGACGCGATGCCCCCCGCGGCTGTGACACGCGCCCCATCCGCTGCTCGCACAACCGCGACCACCGCCTCGAGATCGAAGCCGGCCATCGCGCCTTCACGCTCGACCTGCGTGAACAGGAAACCGCCGACGACCGGCGCGAGCTCACGCACGCGCTCGAACACCGAGACCCCTGTCTTCGCGCGCCAGCCGTCGACGACGACTTCTGTGCGCTCGGCGTCCACCGCCGCGATGACGCGCTCGCGCGGCAGTGCGCCGCAGAACTCGGGTGATGCCGCCGTACCGACGACCACCTGCGTCGCTCCGGCGTCCAGCCAGCGGCGCGCTGCGTCGATCTCACGAATTCCACCACCTACGCGACACGGCGCACGGCGCACGAGCCGGCGGATCAATGCGGCATTTGACCCGCGCCCCAACGCTGCGTCCAAATCCACGATCGCCACTTCGCCCGCGACACTGAACTGCTCCAAGCGCTCGAGCGGATCGCCGCCGTCGAGAATGAACTCACGGCCCTGGCGCAGCTGCACTGCGCGGCCGCTCATGATGTCGATGCTCGGGACGATCATTGGCGCACTCGAACGCCGCGGCCGGACAGATCAGCCTTGATGCCGCTCACGGTATCGTCGCCGTCGTGGAACACTGATGCCGCCAGGACCGCATCGGCGCCCGCGGCAAACGCAGCGGCAACATGCTCGCGCGTCCCCACGCCACCCGAAGCGATCACGGGAACGCGCACAGCCTGCGTCACCGCTCGGAGCAGCTCGATATCATGCCCCGCGCGCGTGCCGTCTCGATCCCAGCTCGTGAGGAGGATTTCGCCGGCGCCAAGTCGTTCGCCCTGCCGTGCCCAGGCAACCGCGTCGTGTAGAGCAATGTCGCGACCGCCCCGGACGAGGACCTCCCAAGTGTCTCCGGCGCGACGCGCGTCAATCGCCAGCACCACGCATTGGCACCCGAATGCATCCGCCAGTTCAGACAGCAGTGCCCCCCCCGGTCGCTCGACCGCCGCGGTGTTGACGCTGACTTTGTCGGCACCGGCGGCGAGCAGCTCGCGGGCATCTGAGACTGAGCGAATTCCGCCGCCCACGGTGAGGGGAATGCGCAGCGCGGCGCGCACGCGACGCACCGTCTCGACTTGGGTCGCGCGGCCCAGCGCGGAGGCCGCGACATCGAGAATCACGATCTCATCCGCACCCTGGGCTTCGTAGCGCGCGGCCTGCTCCGCGGGATCGCCCGCATCGCGGAGATTCTGGAATTGGATTCCTTTGACCACGCGCCCGTCTTTGACGTCGAGACACGGAATCAGACGCCGGCGCAGGCCTGGCGCCCGAAGTGTCGTGACGGCGGGTTGCCCGGACTTTTGGTCGAGCCACCGCCCCAGCAGCTCAGCGCCCCAGGTGCCGGACAGCTCAGGATGGAATTGGCAAGCGAGGATGGGACCGCGTTCCAACGCCGCGACGAATGGAACGCCGTGCGTGGTCCAGGCGCTCGACCATCCTTCGGGTCTCGCGGCCAGGGCATACGAGTTCGCGAACGCGGCGAAGCCGCTCGTGACGAATCGCAGGTTCGGCCCCGCGTCGACTTGATTCCAGCCGAGGTGCGGCACGCGAACGTGACTGGGAAGGCGGCGGCATGTGCCGGCGATCAGGCCCAGTCCCCTAATGCCGGGAGCTTCTTCGCTGGCATCACACAACATCTGCATGCCGAGACAGATGCCGAGGACCGGCGTGCCCTGCGACGCGGCATCCCGAATGGCCTCGTCGAGACCGTTCCGACGGAGGGCAGCCATGCCGGTGCCGAACGCACCGACTCCCGGGACAACGACCGGTGCGCCGTCGCGAACCACTCGAGGATCGTCCGTTATGGAGGGACTGACGCCCAAGCGCTGAAATGCTCCGGCGATCGACGCAAGATTCGCCACGCCCGAGTTGACGATCACCACATCAGTCACGGCGCGCTCCTTCGAGTGTCCCCTTGGTCGAGGGCACATCGTCGAAGCCCGACGGCGCGACGGCCTGCCGCAGCGCCAGCGCCGTCGCCTTGAACGCCGCTTCGGCGCGGTGATGGTCGTTCTTTCCCTTCAGGACGTCGACATGCAGTGTGATGCGCGCCGCGGTCGCCAGCGACTGCAGGATGTGAGGGATGGTTTCGCAGGCGAGCGCGCCGACCGCTTCGCGCTCCAGCGCGAGATCGATATCTGCGAACGGCCTCCCGGAGAGATCAACGGCGGCTCGTGCCAGCGCTTCGTCGAGCGGTGCGAGCGCCCAGCCAAACCGGTTGACGCCGCGCCGTTCGCCAAGCGCCCGGTCGATCGCTTCGCCAAGCGCGAGCCCGCAATCCTCGGCAGTGTGGTGATCGTCGATCTGGAGATCACCTTCGCACGTGAGCTTCAGGTCGAACCGGGCATGACGGCCCAGTGCATCGAGCAGGTGATCGAGGAATCCGATCCCGGTTTTGATCGCCGTCGTCCCAGTCCCGTCCAGATCCAAAGCCAGACGGATCGACGTTTCGCGCGTCGTGCGCGCGACGGTGGCAGTGCGAGCACTCATGGCAGCAACTCCTCGAGGTCGACGACCTGTTCGAGCACGCGAGCCGCGCCGGCGTCGAGCAGCGCGGCGGCAGTAGCGGGGAGATCATCGCCCGGCGCGACGACGCCGAGCGGCATGACCGACGCGCCTCGCGCGGCGCGGACATCGTCGGGAGTATTCCCAATCATCCAGGCACGTCGAACGCCGAGCCGGATGAGCGCGAGGCGTACCGGAGCGGGATCGGGTTTGCGGGGCGCGTCCTCCATCGAGACGACTGCGCTGAACAGTCCCGCGATGCCCTCCCGCTCGAGAAACCAGCGCGCTTCGTCTGGTGGCCGGCCGGTCACGATGGCCAGCGGCAGCCGCGCGGAGAGGCGTTCGAGCACCGCGCGCGGCACGATCGAGCGCTCGCGCTCACGCATCCCGGGCGCCGCTGCGGTGCCCAGATAAAGAGTCTGAAATCGGCACGTGACGCGCTCCAAATCGACCTGGACGCCACCCGCGGCAATGAGACGTTGGGTCACGATCCAATCGTTATTGGCATCGCCGGAGCGCAACGCGCGCTCGATGTCGGTCATCGTGACCGTCACGCCGTACGACGCGGCGGTTGCGATCATCGCGGCGCGCTGCGAGTCGCGCACGTCCGCGATCACGCCGTCCAGATCGAAGACGATCGCCTCGGGGGCGCGCACGGTCTCGAGCGCAGCGGTGAGCCGGGCGAACGCGCCAGGATCACCGGGGAGAGTGATGCGCAGGGCGGTGGCGATGCTCGGCCGATCGGGAAACTCCCGCACCAGCACGCCCACCGCCCGGAGACCCGCCGCGATGAAGCGCGCGCGCTCGCCACACTCGACGAACACGAAGTTTGCCTGTGACGCGCGCGGCCGGAGGCCGAGCCCCGCCAACTGCCTGGTGAGCGCCTCGCGTTCATGGCGCACGCGCGCGACATGCGCGGCAAGGGCCACCGGCCCATGATCCAGCTGGTGCATGGCGACTGCGATCGAAAGTCCCGCGACTGGATACGGACCGCCGGCCGCGCGCAGTACCGCGATGATTTCCGGATTCGCGAGCGCGTAGCCGACCCGGCACCCGGCGAGACCCCAAGCCTTGGAGAGTGTGCGGGTCACGACGACGTTGGGGAGGTCGAGCGCGTCAGCCGTCAGATCTTCGTCCGCGTACTCGACGTAAGCATGATCGAGCAGGACGACCGCGCCAGGCGCCGCAGCGGCGATGCGGCGCACATCGTCGAGCGTCGCCACGCCCCCGGTGGGATTGTTGGGCGACACGATGGCAATCACGCCGGTGTCCCGGTCGATGCGCTCGAGGAACTCCGCAGTCGGAAATGCATCCATGCGCCACGGCACACGCACGAGTTCGCCACGCCCCAGCGCCGCATAGCGGTCGAGCATCTCAAAACTCGGATCGGGGAGCAGCAACGAGCGGCCGGCGCCCAGGTAGGCTCGGCAGACGCGATCGATCGCCTCATCGGCCCCCGCCGTGACGATCACACGCTCGGCTGAGAGACTCCACCGCGCCGCGAGTCTTACGGTCAGCGCACTCACATCCGGGTAGCGCCGCAGCAGCTCCGCATTCACGGCAGGGAACCCGTCGAGCGACGGCAACAATCCTTCATTGCGGTCCAGGCGCAGTACGCCGACGTCGGCGCGGGCCGGCTGGTCGTAGGCGGACGCGGGGTCGATCCACGAGCGGGGACCGGCCGTAGTCGTCACCGTGGTCATGGCACGATCTGCGAGAAGGTGGATACGACGACATCCGTGCCACCGGCGGCTTTCACCGCCGGGATCACCTGGGGCAGCAGTTCCCGCGGCACCGCGGCCTTGACCGCGTAGCCGCCATTGCCGAACAGCGGGGCGACCGTGGCCTGGCGCATCGAAGGCAGTACCGCCACCACCGCGTCGAGGCAAGCCGCGGATGCATTGACCTCCAGCATCACCCGCCGCCGGGCCTCGAGCACGGAACCGATCAACAGGACGAGATCGTCGATATAGCGGCGCCGCATCGGGTCATCGAGCGCGGCACGATGTGCGTACAGCCGCGTCGACGAGCGCATCAACACGTCCACAATCGCGAGGCCGTTGGCCTCCAGCGTGGCGCCGGTCGCTGTGTTATCGACGATGACGTCGGCATCCTCCGGCGGAAACACCTCGGTGGCGCCGTACGAGCGGACGAACTCCGCACACACGCCGTTCGCCCGAATCCACCCACGCGCAAGCCGTTCGTACTCGGAGGCGACCACCAAGCGGCGATCAGTGAGTCGAGGCAGCCGCCCACCTTCCAGCAACGCGGCCGGTGCTGCGGCGACGAGTTGCACCGGATCGAGTCCCGTGTCGAGCAGCTCGACGACGGCCCCCTGCGCCGCCACTTCGAGCTCCGCGACCCAATCGGCACCGGCGAAGCCGATATCGCGGCTACCGAGCGCCAGCATTTCGACGATGTTCTGCGGCTTGAGCAGCTTCGCTTCGGCGCCCGGGAGGGACACGTCGGGCCGGTAGCCTCGCGCGCTGGGACGCACTCGGATGCCGGCGTCGGCGAGGAGCGCGAGAACACCCTGCTCCATGCGGCCTTTGGGAAGACCAAGACGAAATGGGACCATCGATCAGGCTCCGTGTTGGCCGACTCGGAGCCCTGAGGCACAACGCCGCCTAAAACGCACGACGCCGGCCCCAGGGGGACCGGCGTCGGCAGCGATTCAAGACTCTACACGCCTCCGGCTATCCCCCGTGAACCGAGTGACCATGGTGATGCCGGTGATGCGACGTGCGCGTCATGGAGTGGGATATACCCCGCTAGCCGATGCGTGTCAATGCTTCGCGCTGTCCTGGCTGCTGCCGAGAACTGCCAGAGCGAGAATTCTGCGCGATGTGCGGGCCGAAGTTCTGTTCGATGCCTACCACGCGATCCCGTAATCGTCACCGTGATTCGACGACCCGCCCCACAGCGTTCCATGCTTGGTGTCGAAGAAGATCGCATTGATCGGTCCCGAGGTGCGGTCTTCGAACTCGAGTTTGTAGCCCATCGCGCGCAGCTCATGCCGTGTCCACGACGGCGTATCATCGCGCAAAGTCAGCCGGCCGGGTTCGGTCTTATGCTCGCCGAAGGAATTGCGCATCTGATAGCTCGTGATGTTCGCGGCTTCCACGGCGTGCTGTACGTCCATGCCGAATTCCACCACGTTGAGGAAGAACTGCAACAGGTTCTGATCCTGCGTGTCGCCCCCCTGGACGGCGAACGCGAGGAACGGCTTGCCGTCCTTCATCGCGAGACTCGGCGTCAAGGTCACGCGGGGGCGCTTGCCGGGCGCGATCACGTTGAACGGATTGTCCGCGCTGTCGACCACGAACTGTTGCGCGCGCTGGGTCACGCCGATCCCCGTCCGTCCCGCGATGACCGCGGGAATCCAGCCGCCGGACGGCGTGACCGAGACCACCCATCCAGCGGAGTCGGCCGCTTCAATCGACGTCGTGCCGCGCCTGAAGGCTTCGTCAAACGCGGCGAGCGCCGCTGCATCGTTGCCTTCCGATGTCGTCGCCGGGCGCGGCGACCACCGCTCGAGCAATGGCAAATACGGGTTCGTCCCGCCCTGGAAGGGATAGGGATCGCCGGGTTTGATGTTGGGATCGTTGTGATCCGGATTGATCAGCTTCGCTCGCGCGCGGGCGTATTCTTTCGAGAGGAGCCCGCGCATCGGCTCTTCGGGCGGAAACGCGGGATCGCCATAGTAAAAATCACGATCCGCAAACGCGAGACTCATGGTCTGATAGAGCGTGTGGATGTAGCGCGTGCTGTTGTAGCCCATCGCCTTCAGGTCGAAGCCCTCCAGGATGTTCAGCGCCTGCAACATCGCCGGCCCCTGCGACCACTGCGGCAGCTTGTAGACTTCGATGCCGCGATACGTCGTCATCAGCGGCTCTTCAATCTTCACGCGCCAGTTCGCGAGATCGGCCTGGGTAATGAGTCCGCCCTCTTCCTGGAGGCCGCGCACGAATTCCTGTCCGATGTCACCGCGATAAAACCGATCGTACGCGGCCATGATGGCGTCATGGCGGTTCTTGCCTTGCTTCAGCGCCTGCTGCTCCGCCTCGACGAGCTTGCGCAGCGTCGCGGCGAGATCGGCCTGGCGGAAGATCTCACCGGCTTCCGGTGCTTCGCGCGCTTCGCCGGCGTGAGGCAGCATGACGGCGCGCGAATAGCGCCACTGCTTGAGCCACGACTTGTTGCGCTCGATCGAATTCGCGGTCTCTTCTTCGATCGGATATCCATCGGCCATGCTGATCGCCGGCTCCAACACCTCGCGGAGGCTCAGCGTCCCGTACTCGGCGAGCATCACCATCAACCCGCCGGGCGTGCCCGGCGTAATGGCCGCGAGCGGCCCGTACTCGGGCGGGTAGCGCATGCCTTTCGATTTATAGAAGTCCACGGTGGCCCCCGTGGGGGCGACGCCGAGCGCGTTGATCGCGATGACCTTCTTCGTGCGCGGGTTGTAAATCAGGGCCTGCGTCTCACCTCCCCATGACAACACGTCCCACATCGTCGTCACGGCCGCGAGCATGGCGCACGCGGCGTCCACCGCGTTGCCGCCCTTCTGGAACATCATGGCGCCCGCCTCCGCGCCGAGGGGCTTGCCGGTGATGGCGACCCAATGACGGCCGTGGAGCGCCGGTTTCTGTGTGCGTTGAGCTGAGAGAGTCATGGGAAGTACGAGAAGCGCGAGCAGCAGGCAGTGACGGACGGACATCGGTGCTCCAAGAGGAGATCGTCTGGAAGCTATCTTAGGCCGATGCGCATGGCCATCGTTCCAGGCACACGCTGGGGACGGATTCGCATGCTCGCGATCGCCGGCATCCTGCCGCTGCTCTTTCTCTTCATCTGGATCTTCACGGTGAAAATGCCGGGTCCGCCGTTCCGGGGCACGCTCCCGCCCCTCACGCCCGACCAGCAGCGGCTGCGCGCCGGACTGCAGCAGCATGTCGACGTGCTCGCCACGAAAATCGGAGTCCGGAGCGATCAGACGTTTCGCAACGTCGAGCGCGCGGCAAGCTACATCGAGCAGACGCTGGCCGCGCTCGGCTATCGGGTCGAGCCGCAGGAATACAGCGCGCGGGGGCTGGTCTGGCGGAATCTCGAGGCGACACTGCGCGGCGCTAATCGCTTCCAGCAGGTCGTCGTGATCGGCGCGCATTACGACACGGCGGAGGAGGCGCCCGGTGCCGACGATAACGGCAGCGGGGTGGCCGCGGTACTCGAGCTGGCGCGCATCTTTGCCGGCACCAAGCAGTCGCGAACGATCCGATTCGTGTTTTTCCCGAACGAGGAGCCGCCGTCGTTTCCGACCGCCGCGATGGGCAGCCGCCATTACGCGACAGAAGCACGGAAGCGCAACGATCAGATCGTCGCGATGCTGTCGATTGAGTCGATCGGCTATTACGACACGGAGAAGGGCAGCCAGCGCTACCCCTTCCCGTTGAACCTCGCCTACCCGGATGTCGGCGATTTCATCGGATTTGTGTCGAACCTCAAGTCCCGTTCCCTGCTCCATCAGGCGATCGGCGCGTTCCGAGCGCACACCGCGTTCCCGACTCAGGGCGCGGCCGCTCCGTCATGGGTGCCTGGAGTGTGGTGGTCGGACCACTGGTCGTTCTGGAGAGAAGGCTACCCCGCCATCATGATCACCGATACGGCGCCCTACCGGTATCCGTTTTATCATACGCCGCAGGATACTCCCGATAAGCTCGATTATGACCGAATGGCACGCGTCGTCGACGGACTCACGCACGTCGTGCGCGCGATAGCGAATTAGGGAACGAGGGCAAACGCGCGGACGGGAAAGCTTCCCATCCGCTTTACCCGCGGCGGCACGGCAAAAAAGCGGAAGCCGCGATCCGGCAAAGCCGCAAGATTCGTCATGTGCTCGACGATGGCGACGCCGGCGCCGAGCAAGATCGTGTGAGCCGGACGGGCGCCGTCTTTGTCGTCATCGATGTTGAGTGAGTCGATCCCCACGAGCAGCGCGCCCGCGTTGATTAAGTAGTCCGCTGCGTCCTTCGTGACGAACGGATGCTGGCCGCTCGAGTAGGTGTCGGTACGCCAGTGGACGTCCCAGCCCGTGTGTACGAGAACCGCTCTTCCCTTGAGCTCATGGTTTCTAAACAGCGAAGCGTCGAGCGAACGTCCGCGGCCGGCGGCGCGGATTACGATGCCATCAAGATCCGCCACCGCCTCTAGCGGATAACCCGCGACATCGTGACCCGCTTCGTAGCGATGAAAGGGAGCATCGAGGTAGGTGCCGGTGTTCGCCAGCAGCTCGATCTTGCCAATCTGGAAGGTGGTGCCGGCCGCGTAGCGAGCGGTCGAGGCTTCGCGAGCCAGCCAGTCGCTGATCACCGGCGCGGGCAGGCCGCGGTAGGTGACCATGCCGTGCTCGATCTCGTGACTCAGGTCGATCAGGCGGGGGCGGGGGGGGGCCATACTCGAGCGAGCGATCTGAGCAACTGGCTCTCAGGACTGGTGCCGTCGGGTGCGTCGGCCAAAACGGTGGCGAGCCGCCGGCGGAGCAGCGGATCGCGAACCGCCTGCGCCGCAAACTGAAGCGTGAGCGGGACGAACCAGGAAGCTTGCCGAGCGCCGGAACCGGCGCGCGCAACGGCCGCGTACTGCTCGAACAGTGCCAGCAGGAACGCGCCCTTGGAGGGAAAGTGACGGTAGATCGCGCCCTTCGTGAACCCCGCGGCGAGAGCGACCTCATCGAGCGTCACGCGTTCGAATCCTTGCTCCGCAAATAGCTGCAACCCAGCGGCGACGAGCAAAGTCCTCGTCTCGGCCTTGCGACGCTGGTGGATGATACCCATGAGTATCTACGATACTCGTGAGCATCGGCTTAGCAAGTCTGGATAATAATATCCCTTGACTGAGCTAAACGCTTGTCTAGCTTTGCCATGCGCCGCTACCGCCGCCCCGAGCCACCCCAATGCGTTTGAGGAGCAGGAATGCCGTACGTAATCGCAGAACCGTGCATCAACGTCAAAGACCGCTCATGCGTCGACGTGTGCCCGGTGGACTGCATCTACGAAGGGCCGGACATGCTGTACATCCACCCCGACGAGTGCATCGACTGCGGCGCGTGCGAGCCCGAGTGTCCGGTTACCGCCATTTTCCCCGAAGAAGACGTGCCGCCGCAGTGGAAGGACTACATCGCGAAGAACCGGGATGTCTTCCAGAGCGACAACCCGCCCGGCAAACCGCAACGCAAGGGCGCTTAAGAGAGCTTCTCGAGGAATCTCTTCAGCGCGACCGTAAAGGCGAGCGGCTGCTCGAGGGGCGTCAGGTGTCCCGCCTCAGGAATCACCACACACTCAGCACCGCGAATCGCGGCCGCCATCGCGCGCATACCGTCGGCCGGCGCGATCTGATCGTCTCCGCCGGCAATCGCCAGGACAGGCGCCCGAATCGTGGGTAACAGGGGCGTCGAGTCCGGACGCTCGCGCAGCGCATGCAATGCGCCAAGGATTCCGGACAAGGGCGAGCGCGTAATCATAGCGCGCACCTCGCTGACGACTTCCGGCCGTTTCTCGAACGTGGTGGGTGAGAGCACCTTCGGCAGCAGCTGCTCGGCAATGGCGGCAGCCCCGCGCCGCTGCGCCAGCTCCGCCATCGCGTCGCGATCCCGCTTCGCGCTGGGAGTATCCCCGGGAGCTTTCGTGTTGCAGAGAACGGCGCCACGGACGCGTGTGTGATAGCTCCGCAACATCTCGAACGCGATGTAGCCGCCTAGCGAGAGTCCGCAGATCACCGCATCAGCAATCTTCAAGTCATCGAGCACGCGAATCAGATCACCCGCGTATGCCGCGACGGTATACTCGGACGGAGGCTGCGAACTGGCGGCCTCACCCACCCCGCGTAAGTCTGGAGCGATGCAACGCCACCGCGACAACGCGGTCACCTGGTGTCGCCACATCGTGTGATCGAATGGAAATCCGTGAATAAAGAGAATGGTGGTCATGGCCACGCAAACGTGTGCCAGAACACAGCACGCTTCATGCGCACGTCGTCACGTCGCAGGAAAAAACCGAACGCCTTCGCGCCGTATGTCGGGTCGAGCTTCACACCGTGCTCGGCGGCCAATGCGCGCGCCCGCTCACCCTCACTCGTCGGATATCCATAGCCTCTCCCCATCGCGCTCACCACGCGGACGCGAATCGCCGACACAGGGACGTTCAACTCTACACCGGTTCGTCGTACCAGACGCGCCGCCTTCCGCGCGAGCCGCAGCGTTCTCCAGCGGTTCGCCGCGATGCGCGGAGCAACGCGCACCGCGACGACCTGTGTGGTCCAACCGAGCGCCGCGGTGCCCAGCGCAAGACCGGCGGCGGTGCCGCCGGTGCCGAGTGGGACGACGATGATGTCGGGCGGCGCGGTGAGCTGGCTGCTCAATTCGAGTGTCGCGAGGAAGTGACCGATCACGGCGCGTGGATCCGCACCGCCGCCGGGAATCCACCGCGGCGTTCCGACCCCCAGCCGATGAGCCGCACGCCATGCGCGGACGACGGCAAGTGGGAACGTGATGAGACTCGCCGACCGGAACACGTGATCGGCGGCCTCGGTCATGGCCGCGGCGACCGTTCGACTCGCATCAGTCTCGGGTTGGGGAAAGACAGCGACTGCCGTTCGAAATCCTCGCGCTTTCGCCTGGCGCGCCGTCGCGAGACAGTGAGTCGAGCCCATCCCGCCGATCGTCACAAATGCGGAGTGTGATGGCGCAGACGACAACAGAAATTCGAGGCCGCGAACCTTGTTGCCACCGCCGCGATCCTCGCGCTTGAGCCACAGTGCTTCGAGACCCAACGCCCGCGCGAGCGCGGGTTGCGGCTCGAGCGGCGTCGGCCACGTCGCGAGACTGCACGGCGCGAAAGCGTCGCGTATCTTTGTGACCAACACCGCGGAGCGATCCATGCGAGTTGCCACCGATTACATACGACATGCGGCGCGAGCCGCGCGCAAATGCGCGGGCGATCCCCTGGGTGGAGCCCCCCAGGCTCCCGATCCAGAATTCTACAAGACGCTCGCCAAAGCGCTGGAAGAGATCGCCGCCGGCATGGAGGCCCTGGGGAAAGAGGAGTGACGGCTCCCCCCCCTCCCCCGGCTCCCCCGGCTCCCCCGCCTCCCCCGGTCCCCGGTCCCTTCCGCTACGTCGCGACGCCGCAGGCACTCGCTGACATCGCGGGCGCACTGCGGCGCGAGCCACGCCTCGGCGTCGACACCGAAGCCGCCTCCTTTCATCGCTACCGCGACCGTATCTACCTGATCCAGGTATCCGGCCGCTCCGACACCGCGCTCATCGATCCGCTCGCGGTCGCGGACCTCGCGCCTTTAGCCGCCCTCCTCGCCGATCCGCAGATCGAAAAGGTGTTCCACGATGCGGACTATGATCTCCGCGTGCTCGATCGCGACTACGGATATCGCGCCACGCACCTGTTCGACACGAGGATCGCGGCGCAGCTGCTCGGCGAGCCGGCGATCGGTCTGGCGGCTCTGCTCGAGAAGTACGTGGGCGTGAAACTCGACAAGGAGCACCAGAAAGCCGACTGGTCGAGGCGGCCCCTGCCGCCCGCCATGCTCGCCTATGCCGCCGCCGATACTCAGTATCTCCTCGCGCTACGCGACGTATTGGAACAGCGACTTCGGGACCAGGGGCGCCTGGCGTGGGCGCTCGAGGAGTTCAAACAACTCGAATCGCTGCGCTGGACCGGCGCTCCGGTCGGAGGGGATGAAGACACCTACCTGAGGCTAAAAGGCGCGAAAGGACTGACACCGCGCAGCCTCGCTGCGCTGCGACTGCTTCATCGCTGGCGCGATGCCGTCGCTGAGCGAGACGACAAAGCGCCGTTTCGAATCATCGGTAACGACGCCCTGCTCGCCGTCAGTCGAGCGCTCCCGGCCTCGGTTCAAGACTTGGGGCATGTGCGCGAGCTGCCGACGTCGCTGGCGCGGCGCCACGGCGCGGCGCTCCTCGATGCGGTCGCTCGCGCCAAGCAGGTTCCCGACGCGGACCTCCCGCGCGTGGAGCGGCGAGCCCGCCCGGTCAAGGATCCGGGGTTCGACGCCCGGCTCGAGAAATTGAAAGCGGCACGCAATCGCATCGCGCTCGAGCTGGGTCTCGATCCTGGAGTGTTGTGCGGCAGGACAGCATTGGAAGCGGTCGCGCGCGTCCGGCCCACGAGCCGGGAAGAGTTGAATCGGATTCCGGAGCTGCGGCGCTGGCAGATAGAGTTGTTGGGACAGTCCCTGCTCGACGCAGTGCGCTAAAATCCCATCATCGCACGGATCTTCGGATCGATGCGCTCCGGGGTCCAGTACGGCTC
>DASZNX010000113.1:0-15181 GCA_035551075.1 Gemmatimonadales bacterium
GCCTCGCGCAACGGCAACGGACGGCGCCACTCGACCCTCAGACTTCATGAATCGAATGCCGCGTAGCCCGACAGCGGTCATTCTCAGCTCTGATGCCGTGGGGTTAGGAGCGGTCAGGAGCCTGCATCAGGGGGACGTACCGACGGTCGTCGTCATGACCGACCCGTGGGAGCCGGTGCGCGCGTCGCGGTACGGCGACAAGATCCTTGTCCCTCAATCGGCAGACAAAGATGGGGCACTTCTGGAGGTGCTGTCTCGAATCGAGGACGACCCTCCGCCGATCCTCATTCCGACATCGGATCACCTCGCGTATTTCGTCTCGAAGTACCGGCCGACGCTGGAACCGCGCTTCCGCTGCTGTATCCCCTCGGATGACGCCATCGCTACGGTGCTCGACAAAGCGAGGGATACGCAGCAGCTCGTGGGAAGCCAGATTCCCTTCCCCCGGACCGTGCAGATGCTGCCCTCTTCCCCAGCCACACTGGTGCGCGACCTCGGCCTGCCGCTGATCGTGAAGCCGCGCACTTTCATCGACAAGGAGAACCTGGGCTGGCGGAACGTCGTCATCACGAGCCTTGGCGATGCCGAGACCTTCTATCGCGAAAATCTGACGAAATTCGGCAAGGTCATCGCGCAGGAGCTCATTCCCGGCCCCGACACCGACCTCTGGGAGTGCATGTCTCTGTTCAGCCCGGAGAGCGAGATCGTTCGTGCGTTCACCTTCCGTAAGCTCTCGACGATGCCGGCCCACTATGGCGCGACGGCTCGCGGCAGAAGCGAGCGCAATGAAGCGCTCGTGAGACTCGCCGAGGCCATCGGCAAGCGCCTGAAGTATGTCGGCATTGCCGACATCGATTTCAAGTACGACGCGCGCGATCGGCAATACAAGTATCTAGAGCTCAACCCCAGACTGGGACTCTGCCACCACTTCGGCACCCGCTGCGGCGTGAACCTGACGCTGGACGCCTACCGGCAGAGCTGCGGCGAGCGCTTGACCAACAATGGCACACAAGTGGAGGGCCGCACGTTCCTCGCGGTGCTCGAGGAGATTGGTGCCAGATTGCACAGCGGCGATTCGCTGCTCAAGATCCTCCGCACGGTGCTGGTGGCACTCCTGGTCGCGCCGGTCGGCCCGTACTTCGCCGAGGACGACCCATGGCCTGGTCCCTTCTCCGTCGCGCGGGTCGGGTATCGCGTCGTGAGTAAAGCATCCCAAGGGCAACTAGGCGCCGTGTTCACCAAACAGTACTAGTAGGTGGGACTGATCGACCGCGCATAGCTGTCAGTGTTCTGTGTCGCCCCTCTAGTCTGGCTGCGGTCCAGTTGCCCCTTTGCCGTCCTAAGTACCCTTCATTAAATGGCTTGCCTTGCTCGTCGCGCATATGCAGGCGGCATAAGCCTTGCCACCCCTACGAACCTGTCCGTTGCAAAAAGAGCCTAATTGCTGCCTTCAATTTGCCACGTCGCGATGAGTGCGGGTCCGTACGGGCTCGCTACAGCGGCTCGGCTTCGCACCAAGACTATCGAAACGCGACGGGTGTACGCGTGCGTCATGGGCGACACCGATCTCTTACGTTCGCTTCGGCTCGCTCACATCCCTTGTGTGGTCGCGGCGGCCCCCGGTTCGGCGCAACGCCACTCCAGGCTGGCCCGGATGTCGCTGGATTGGGTGGACCCCACAACCCAGCCCGACACTCTGATCAGGATCCTGGAGCACTTTGCCGCCGGCATGCCCAAACCGCCGGTGCTCTTCTATGACGAGGATCGTTACCTCCTGTTCATGTCGCGCGAACGGGCGCGACTGAATCGTAATTTTCGATTTGTTCTCCCGGAAAGCCGTTTGGTCGAGGATCTCGTCGACAAGTCGCGATTCCAGCATCTCGCCAAACGCCTCCGGTTGCCCACCCCGCCAGGCCGGCTGCTCGACCCCGCGTCCGATCCGGCTCCGCTCGATCTCGACTTTCCCGTCGTCCTCAAACCGCGACAGCGCGACGAGGAGTGGCCGGCGATCGGCGGCGAGGCAAAAGCGTTGCGCGTCGATTCGAAAGCCGGGCTGCGCGAGATTTGGTCGCGGCTTGCCGCGGCCAATCAGCCCGTGTTGGTGCAGCGGCTCATTCCCGGGCCGGAGACGCAAGTCGAGAGCTATCACGTGTACGTCGACTCGCGCGGCGCGATCGCCGGCGAATTTACGGGGCGCAAGTTGCGCACCTGGCCCCCGGCCTATGGGTTCAGCACGGCGCTGATCACGACCGACGCCCCTGACGTCTTGGCGTTAGGCCGTGACATCATCGCCCGCCTCGAGTTCCGGGGTGTTGCCAAGCTCGACTTCAAGCGCGGGCCGGACGGGAAGTTGTATCTCCTGGAGGTCAATCCGCGCTTTAACCTGTGGCATCATCTCGGCGCGCGAGCCGGCGTGAACATCCCGGCGATCGTGTATGCCGACCTCGTTGGCGAACCTCGGCCCATCACGGGGAAGGCACGCGCGGGTGTGCACTGGTGCAAACCGTGGCTGGACCTGTTCGCCGCGCGCGCAGACGGCATATCCTTGGGGACCTGGTTCAAGTGGATGCTCCGCGCTGAGGCAAAGCGCACTCTTGCCTGGGACGACCCGTTCCCGCTCCTAAGCGCGTATCTGGAGCGAAAGTTTTCCCGGCTCCCCCACCCCGAAGCTGCTGCTCCCCACGTGCCCGCGACCGCGAGCGCCGAGCACCAGGGCTAGCAATCATGAGGATTGTCGAGCGACTCCTCGACGGCTGGCTCGGCCGCCAGCAAGTGGTGCGCGATGCTTACGCGTGGCGCCTGCGGTTGCACAATATGCTTATCGGCAATCGTCCAACTGAGGTGGAACCCGGAGGTTGGATCTCGGGCGTGCCGTCACAAAGTACCTGGCGCACTCTCGAGACCGCCGGCGTGACGCACGTCGTCTCACTCCTCGGCGAGCATACTCCGCCGCGGTGGCTCGAGTCGGCTGCCAGCGTCCTCTGGCTGCCGGTGCGCGATCGGAAGGCTCCAACCCTGTCGCAGCTACGGGCGGGAGTGGAGTTCCTCGAGGCCGCGCGCGCGGCGGGACACCGCGTGCTCGTGTTCTGTGGTACGGGATCGGGTCGCGCGCCTACGATGTATGCAGCGTGGCTGCTTGCCAGGGATGGGGGAACGCCTCATCAAGTCATCGAAGCGCTGCATGCCCGCCGGGCGGTGGTTCTGCCGACGCCCAAACAGCTCGCGGCGCTGGAAGCCTGGACGAGCGAGCTGGCGACGACTCGCTAGTCGAACCGCGCGCCGTCGCACAAAACCGCGGCGATGCGCTCTCCTGTCTGCCCATCCCAGCGCTCCAGCACGGGCGGTGTGTCCGGCCGCCCCGCGATTGCGGCGCGCGCCGCTTCGCGAATCGCGGCGCGGCGCGGTGGCGCCAGGCGGTTCGTACCCACCGCACAGGTGATCGGGCGCTCGGTGGTCGGGCGCACGGTCACGCAGGGCACACCGAGCCAGGTGGTCTCCTCCTGCAGTCCACCGGAGTCGGTGATCACGAGTCCAGCATCCGAGACCAGACCCAGCATCTCCAGATAGGGCAGCGGTTCCAGTAGCCGCACTCCAGGCGCCGTCGCCTTTCCGTTGAGGCGTCCGATTTGCGCAGGCGTGCGCGGATGAACTGGAAACAGCACGGGGCCGTTTTCCGCCAGCAGGGAGAGCGTCTCGAGCAACTCGCGAAGCGTGTCGGGGTCGTCCACGTTATTGGGCCGGTGCAGCGTCACCATCGTGTAGGTGCGATTCGTCAACCCGTGCCGCCGGGGCATCGCCAGTGCACGCGCACCGGGCAGTGCCGCCTTGAGCGCATCGATCATCACGTTGCCGACGAACTGCACGCGGTCCGCCGGTATCCCTTCTTGCACGAGGTTCTCGATGGCATCGCGCGATGGGGCCAGGAGGAGATCGGCGAGGTGATCAGTCACAATGCGGTTGAGCTCTTCCGGCATCGTCCGATCGCGGCTCCGCAGCCCCGCTTCCACGTGGGCCACCTTGATGTGCAGCTTGGCGGCGACGAGCGCGGCGGCAACCGTCGAGTTCACGTCGCCATACACCAACACCACGTCCGGCTGCTCGGCGAGTAACACCGGCTCAAGTCGCTGCATGACGGCAGCGGTCTGATGCGCGTGTGACCCGGAGCCGACACCCAGGGAATGGTCGGGGCGCGGCAACTGGAGATCGCGAAAGAAAGCGTCCGACATTTCCGGGTCGTAATGCTGCCCGGTGTGCACGACGACGTGGCGAACCCCCCGGGTTTCCCCGCGCGCCGCGAGGGCACGGGCTACCGGTGCCAACTTCATGAAGTTCGGCCGCGCGCCGACGACAGACAGAAGCGACGGGAGTCGCGTCACTTCTTCCAAATCTGCGTCAACGAATACACGGTAATGGGAATCGTCAGCAGCAGGGCGATGAAACCGATGGTCTCGCGCGTGCCCGTCGTCGCACCCGCGGGAATACTGTACTGATCTCCGGCGATGAGCCCAGCATCATCGATGGTCATCCCCGCTGCGATCGCATGCTGTAATGCCTTCTTCTCCAGAATGGTTTTGCCGCTGCGCTCGATTTTCATGTCCTGCAGTTTCGCCGTCGGAGCGGGTCCGCCCGCGGCCATCAGTGCATCCGACAGGAGCGCTTGCGCGGGGACGGCGTAGTATCCCGGACGCGCGACGGCGCCCACGACCGAAAGTCGCACATAGGCGGTGGCCTTTACCACCGGATCGCGCAGGTTTTGTCCGAGACGTCGCGTCAGATAGTCTTGCACTTCGGAGCGGAGCACGCCGGCGAGCGAGACCTCGCCGACGGCCGGCAAGGTCAGGGTCGATCCCAGTCCCACTGTGAAGGTATCGGACAGCGTAGGCTCTCCCTCCACCTGGAGCAGAATCTGATCGCCGACCTTGAAGTCCCCCTCGCTCAATCGTTGCCGAATCACCGCGGCCTCCCGAGCCGCGGAGTCTCGCGTGGCGGAAGACTTGGTGGTGGCCAGCGCAACCTGCTCCAATTGCTGCGCTCGCGCCTCGAGTCTCATCCGGGTCGCGCCGAGCGCGAGCGGGGGCGAGGCCTGGGTCGCATCAACACCGTTGGGCGCCTGTCCGCGGGTGGAGTGAAACGGGATGCACAGCAAGAGCGCGGCAGTGGCAATCGCGTGACGAGCAGGTGTCATGAAATCCTCATTCACGGCTTCTTGGAATCCGGCGCTGCGGGCTGCTCGGACATGAGCATCTTGCTGGCGACCCCAGTGGGATCCTCTTCCCAGATGTTGTAGCCGGGCAGCGAGTAGCCGTAGTAATTGTAGGCCATCCCGGGACTCACGTCGTTCAGCACCGCGCCGAGCACGCGCAGCGGCAAGCGGTGGAGCATTTCCACCTTTACTTCCGCGAGCGCCCGATCGGTCATCCCGGTGCGCAACACCACCACCACGTTTCCGGTCGCCGTCCCGATTGCGTACGGATCCACGCCCGCCGCGAGCGGCGCGCTGTCGATCAGGATCACATCGAACGACGGGCGAAACGCCGACAACAGCCGCGGCATCGCTTCCGAAGAGAGCAGCTCCGGACCGCGATGCATCCGCGAGCCCGCCGCGATGAACCACAGGTTCGGATGGACCGTCGTCTGAACCACGGCATCCGTGGCGACCAGACCGGCGAGCGCATCGGTCAAACCGGGACGCCGCACTCTCCGCAGTGGGCGGTGTAGCGCGCCCAGACGCACGTCCCCATCAATCAAGAGCGTGCGATAACCCACTGCGGAGAACGCGTACGCGAGGTTGGCACTGACGAACGACTTTCCTTCTCCCCGCCCCGGACTCGTGACGGTCAGCAGCAGCGGCGTCGCGGCGCCGGCGGCGTAATGGACATTGAGACGCAGACCACGGAATGCTTCGACGGCGCGCAACCCGTCCTCTGCGTTGGCCTCGGGTGTCCGGTGGTGGGCGAATGGGCCCCATCCGCGCTTCCCGTTTTGGCGCACATGCGACACGGCGCCGAGAATCGGCAAGCCCATCGCCTGGCTCACCTGATCCGGGTAGCGCACTCTGTGATCGGCGCGTTCACGCACGACCGCACCCGCGACGCCGATCCCAAAGCTGGTCAGGAACGCCGCAACGATGAGCAGCGGCGCCGTATTGCTCGTCGGCTTCGTGGGGCGAACGGCGCGCTCGAGAACGCGGACGTCGGGCAACGTGCTGACCTCCGCGAGCCGCGCTTCCTGATAGCGGTGCTGCAAGTTGATGAACAGCTGCTCGGCGTTGGTCTGATCACGCGCGAGCCGGATCTCGGTGAGCGCCACCGGGGGCGCCGTCCGCAGATCGCGCGCGACGGAGTCACGTTGCTGCTTGATTTCCCGTTGCCGCGTCGCGAGACCGGCCATCAGCGTGCGGCACAGGGCCGGGATGATCCGCTTGGCGAGTGAGTCCACCTGCGCCGCCAGGCGAACCACTGGCGGATGGGTATCAGCATAGCGAAACCGCATGGCGCGCAGATCCGCCTGCCGATCGGTCAATTCTTTGAGCGCCGCCGTCAGCTCCGACGACCGCTGCACCGCGCCGATCATGGCCAACTGATCCACCGCAACCCCGGAGTCGGCAGCATGCGTCAACAGGCGCGCGATCGCGAGGCGGTCGCGTTCCAGTCCATCGATTGCGACTTGGAGATCGATGTAGCTGGCATAGGTGGGATCCGCGGTAATGCGCCGGCCATCGGGCCCCTGGGCCGGCCCCTCCGAGGCGCGGACCGCGTTCTTCACGCGAAAATCGGTGAGCGCACCTTCGGCGGACCGCAAATTGGCTTGCGCGTGATCCAGCTGGTCTTCGAGAATCGCGGTCAACTCCGTGAGCCGCTGCCGTTTCAGGTCGGCGGCGGCCGCAATGAACCGCTCAGCGACCGTATTCACGATTCCGGTCGTGCGGTCGGGATCGGCCCCACGGAACGCGAGCGTTACGAGGTTGCCTTCCGGGACCGCGCGGATCCGCAGCTCCGCACCGAGCTTCGCGGCCGCCTCGCTGATCGTGCTGAGTGTGAAATCGATCGTCCGCCCCGGAGTCAGCGAGCCGCTCGGCGGCACCCAGGAAAACGCGAACCCCGTGCCGATCTCGTCGCCCACCGCGCCTTGCTGAAGCACCACTTTCTTGTCCAGGTCGAGCAGCCGGAATGCCTTCCCCGCCCGGTCCACGACCAGCCGATAGCGGCCGGGTCGCCCATCGCCGGACACGTTCAGCGTCGCGAGGGCGTCCACATCATCAGCCGACTTCGGCTTGCGATAGAGTCCCCATTTGCGCACGACATCGTCGAGCACGACATGCGAGCGCAGGAGATCGAGCCAGCCGGTGGCGGTGCCGAACAGCTCATCGGTAGAGATGGGGCCCCGATTGCGCGCCTCGGGCTCCGGTCGATCCGGGATGTCGAGCCAAACGGTCGCGCGGGCTTCATACGTGGGCTTGAGGTACCGGGCCGCGGCGACGCCGGCGAGCGTTCCGACGGCGGTGATGCCCACAATCAACCACCGTGACGCCCGCACCGCCGCAAACACCCGCTGCCAATCATCCATCGCGTGAGGCGCGACCGGCGCTGCCGATGTGCTGCTCGTCACGTTGGCGGATGGCTTCGGCGGTACAACGAGCGTCGACATCACGTGTCCGGGTTGGTGGTGAACGCCAGGTCAGGATCAGCCATTCCCACCGTGCAAGTGCAGTACCGTCGCATGCCCCCGGGCGGCGCGGCACAACGATCAGTACGGGTGTGAGATAGGAGCGACGAAACGCGGCGCGCGCCGCGCGGTCTGGTCAATTGTCACAGATTTGACACAACCTGTGAGTCGTTCCGCGCGTCATCACAACGTCGTTGGACCTTGACATGAAAGACACAAGAACGTCTCTTGTGTGCGACACGTACGTCACAACCGTTGCGCTGGATGGCGCCGGTCATGGACACGACGGCGACGACAGTCGCGAGGATGCGAACGACATGCGCGCTGCACCCTATCACGACGGCAACGGCAACGGAAAACCTGGTGCGGGATCGGCGATGACTGACAGAACCGCACTCAGCGACCTCATCTCGACATCGCCGGCCGTTCGCCGCAGCATCCGCATTCTCGTCGTCGATGACGAGCGCGTCTTGCGCGATAGCTGCGCCAGCGTGTTGAACGCCGAAGGCTATCACGTCACCACCACCGGGCGCGGCAACGAAGCGCTCGACCTGCTGCGCAATCGCGTCTTCGACATCGTTCTGATCGATCTGTACATGTCCGACGTGCCGGGGATCGAGCTGCTGCGCGCGGCGCTCACCGCCCACCCCGACACACTGCCCATCGTCATCACCGGCAAGCCGACGATCGAGTCGAATCTCGAAGTGCTGCGCGCCGGAGCGACCGATTATCTGCCCAAGCCGTTCACGGGGACGCAGCTCCAGATCATGGTGGGCCGTGCCGCGCACTCGGTGATCGTCGCGCGCGAAACGCGGGCGCAGGAGCCGGCCGATCGGCCCGGCGCCAACAGCGACAAGGTGCTGCTCCTCGGCACCGCGCCGTCGTTCCGCGCGGCCGTCGAGCAGGCGCGCAAGGTCGCGCCAACCAATGCGTCGGTGTTCATCACCGGCGAGAGCGGCGCAGGGAAAGAACTGATCGCGCAGTTCATTCACGCGCACAGTCACCGCGCCACCCGGCCGCTGATCGCCGTCAACTGCGCCGCCTTGCCCGAGCCGCTGCTCGAGTCCGAGATGTTCGGACACGTCAAGGGCGCGTTTACCGGCGCGATTCGCGACAAAGTGGGCCTGCTCGAGATGGCCAACGGCGGCACGCTGTTTCTCGACGAGCTCATCGAGATGACGACGCCGATCCAGGCGAAACTGCTGCGCGTGATCCAGGACGGCGTCGTCCGCCGCGTCGGCAGCGAAACGACCGACGCGGTAATCAACGCGCGCGTGATCGCGGCGACGAACCGCGATCCGGACGAGGCAGTCCGCAGCGGCGCGCTGCGCAAGGATCTGTACTATCGCTTGCGCGTCGTACCAATCCACGTGCCGCCGCTGCGTGAGCGCGCCGACGACATTCCGCTGCTGGCCAATCACTTCCTGGAGCAGTCCTGGCGGGCGCACCGCGGGGCCAAGGACGCCCCCCCCACGCTCAGCAAGGCCGCGATCTGGGCGTTGCGCGCGTATCCGTGGCCGGGCAACGTGCGCGAGCTCCAGAATGTCATCGAGCACGCGGCCGTCCTGCTCGAACCAGGCGCCACCGTGCGGCCGGAAGATATCCCCTTCATCGGCGACGCCGGTGCCGAGCCCGAACCGCAGGTCGCGGCCGACAACGCGTTGGCCGATGGCGGCTATTATACGGCGCGCGATCAGCTGCTCTCGAAGTTCGAGCGGCGCTTCCTGACGAAGGTCGTGATTCGGGCCGGCGGGAATCTCTCGAAGGCCGCCCGGCTCGCGCACATCGACCGCACCTCGTTTTACCGGTTGATGGAGCGCCACGGCCTGCAGCGCGATTCCCTCGCGAGCACCGCGGACGAATAAGCACTCGCGCTCGGACACAAATCTGTAACGCAGGCGCCTCAGCACGCCGCTCACTTGTACAGGGGCGGCGTGCTAAGTAATTGCGGACCATCCGCTTCCAGTGCGATACGCCGCAGCATATGACCTGCATTCCCCCAGTTGAGAACTCTCGACGGAGGCATGCGTGGTTGGAGCACCAGCGGTACCCGTTGGGGCGAGTCCGGCACGGCGCAGCGAATTCCTGCCCTACGCCCCACCGCTGATTGGCGAAGAGGAGATCGCGGAGGTTGTCGACACACTCCGCTCCAGCTGGATCACCACCGGTCCCAAGACCCGCCAATTCGAGTCTGACTTCGCCGCCTATCTCCAGGCACCCGGCGCCGCGGCCCTGAGCTCGTGTACCGCGGCGCTCCATACCGCCCTCGTCACGGCCGGTATTGGACCGGGCGACGAAGTGATCACGACACCCATGACCTTCGCCGCCTCGGTAAACGTGATCGAGCATGTCGGCGCCCGGCCCATTCTGGTGGACGTGGAGCCTGACACCCTCAACATCGATCCTCAGGCGGTGGATGCCGCTGTCACCTCGCGCACGCGTGCCATCCTGGCGGTCCATTACGCCGGTCATCCGGCCGATCTCGATGCGCTGTGGGCGATCGCTGACGCGCGCAAACTGATTCTGATCGAAGATGCCGCGCATGCGCTGCCGGCCCGCTATCGTGGCCGTCCCATCGGCGGCGGCAACCGCGGCAATCCCGTGGCATTCAGCTTCTACGCCACGAAGAATCTGACGACGGCCGAAGGGGGGATGCTCACCGCATCCCCCGAATTCCTGGCGCAGGCGCGGATCGTCGGCCTCCACGGCATGAGCCGGGATGCGTGGAAGCGCTACGACAAAGGCGGGAGCTGGTATTACGAGGTCATGTTGCCGGGCTTCAAGTACAACATGACCGACATCCAGGCGGCCCTCGGTCTCTGGCAGTTGCGGAAGCTCGCGCGCTTCCAGCAACGGCGCGCCGACATCATCGCGCAGTACAACAGCGCGTTCGCGAATGATCCGGCGCTCCAGGTGCCCGTCGTCCGCGCCGAGGTCGATCACGCGTGGCACCTCTACGTGCTGCGGCTCAGACCCGACGCATTGTCGATCGGCCGCGACCGGTTCATTCAGGAGCTCACGGCGCGCAACATCGGGACGTCCGTGCACTTCATCCCGATTCACCTCCATCCGTACTACCGCGATCGCTACGGGTTCACGCCGCAAAGCTTCCCGGTCGCATACGGCAATTACGAGCGCATGCTCAGTTTGCCGCTGATGCCGCGGCTCAGCGATCGCGACGTGGGCGACGTGATCGAGGCGGTGCTCGACATCGTGCGGAGCTTCCGGAGCGTAGCGTGAGCGCTAAGCGCACGCTCGACGTCGTGCTGGCGGGCATGGCACTGATCGTCGTGGCGCCGGTGCTCGCGATTGTCGCCGTGGGCATCCGGCTGGGTGGTGGCGCCGGCCCGATCCTCTACCGCGCGAAGCGCGTCGGTATTCACGGCCGGCCGTTCACCATGTTCAAGTTTCGCACGATGCGCGTGGGCGCCGCGTCCACATCGAGCGTGATCACGGCGCAAGGCGACCCGCGGATATTTCCACTGGGCCGGCTGATGCGCAGCGCCAAACTCGACGAGCTGCCGCAGCTGTTCAACATCCTGCGTGGCGAGATGTCGATCGTCGGGCCGCGGCCCGAGGATCCCAGCATGGTGACGCGATTCTACGGCCCTTTCCATTATAAGAGTCTCGCCGTGCTGCCCGGCCTCACCAGTCCCGGCAGCATCTACGCGTACACGCACGGCGAGGCGCAGCTCGACCTGCAGGACGCCGAGCGTTCCTACGGTGAGCAGCTGTTGCCGATCAAGATGGCGCTCGATCTCGTGTATGTGCGACGCGCGTCGATCGGCTATGACATCGCGCTGATCGCGCGCACCGCATTGATGCTCGGCGGCGCCCTGCTTGGCCGGCGCGAGTTTTCTCTTCCTCCCGAGCTGCCGGACGCCGAGCGCATCCTGCAAAAGGAAGGCGGCGTGGGAGGGGTAACGCGGATGACGGCCTGATGGCGACGGTCAGCGATCACGCGCCCGCGCTCCGCACGCCGACCCTGCTCGATCGGCTCGGCGAAGCGCTGGATCTCGACGGCATCCCGTGCTGCCAATGGAAGGGCCACTACAAGCGGTCCTACTGGGAGAGCGGCGCGGGCGACGTCGATTTGCTGGTCGATCCCTCGATGGCCGAGCGTCTCGACGGGGTACTCGATCGCCTCGGGTTCAAGCTCGCGTTGCAGCCGCCGGAAGCCCTGATTCCGGGCACGGCCAGTTGGTTCGGCTACGACGCGAAGCAGCGCGCCCTGGTGAACGTCCATGTCCACGTCCGCCTCACGCTGGGCGGTTATTGGCGGACGATGTACCGCTTGCCGATCGAGCGCGCCTTGCTCGACTCCATGACCCCGCGCCTGCCCTTCGCCGTTCCGGAGCCGGAGCTCGAGTTTCTGATTTTTGTGATCCGCTCCGTCCAGCGATATCGGCCGTTCGATCTCTTCACCAAGGGTCAGCCGCTGTGGCTGCGCGCGGCGCAGGCCGAGTTCGCGTATCTGCTCTCGCAGGTGGATCGACGCAAGCTGGAGGGTCGGCTCGCGGAGCTGCTGCCTTCCATTGATATCGACTTCTTCGACGCGTGCGCTCGGTCGCTGCGTCCCGGCGTGTCGCGCTGGTGGCGACTCTGGTTGCGTTGGCGACTGCATGCCCGACTCCGTCCCCATGCGCACCGGCCCCCGCCCCTGATGCTCCTGCGGCGGATCGGGCGTCGCCTGGGGCTGCTGCCCAAGGCGCGCCGGTTGGAGCTCGCCCGCGGCGGCAAGCTGGTGGCCCTGCTCGGTGGCGATGGAGCCGGGAAGACGACCTGTAACGCGGAATTGAATCGCTGGCTCGGGGGACCATTCCACGTGCGCAGCGCGCACCTCGGACGGCCTCCGCGGTCGCTCACCACGTTCCTCGTTGGTGGACTGCTCAAGCTCGACCGCGCGGTGCGCGGGAAAGGCGCGCCGGGAGGAACGCCCCGACTGCTCGAGCTGCTGCGACTGGTGTGCACCGCCCGTGATCGGTACCGACTGTTCACCCAAATGCGCGCCTTTACGGAGTCGGGCGGCATCGCGATCTGCGAGCGCTACCCGGTGCCGCAAAATCGGCTCCTGGTCGGTCCGGAGATCGCGCGGCTGCTCGGACACGGACGCGATACCCCAGTGGCGCGCCGCCTGATGCGCTGGGAGCAATGGTACTACCGGCACATCACGGCGCCCGATCTCATCATCGTCCTGCTCGTCGATCCCGAGCTCGCGGTCCGGCGCAAAACGGATGAGCCATCCGATTATGTCCGGGCGCGGTCCCGCATCATCTGGGAAACGGACTGGAGTGACACGGGTGCGCGTCTCGTGGATGCCGGACGACCGATCGGAGAGGTCGTTGCGGATCTGAAATCCATCGTCTGGGCGGAGATCTAGCGATGGCGTCGCGACCGCCGGTGGTCGAACTCGTCGGCCCCGCGGGCGTCGGCAAGACGAAGCTGTCCCTGGATCTCGAGGCGCACGGTCACTGCGTCCGTCGAACGATCTGGTATGTGCCACCCGCGTTGCTCGCCCGGAGCACCTTGCGACAGGTGCCCACCGCGCTGGCGCTGTATCGAGCGACGGGATCGCTGCTCTGGGACGAAGTCAAGCACTTCGCCCGGCTCGACGCGCTGCACGATTTCCTGCGTACCACGCATTGGAACGGGACGTCGCTGGTATTGCTGGACGAAGGGCCCGTGTACACGCTCAGTTACCTCCAGGTCATCGGACACGCGCGGTTCCGCGGCAGCCCGCCCGTGACGGCCTGGCGGCGCGCGCTCGAGCGCTGGGCGCGAAGTCTGGATGCCATCGTGATCCTCGACGCACCAGATGCCGTTCTCTCGGATCGCATTCGCAAACGCGCGAAGCCACATCTGCTGAAAGACGGCACGGAATGGGAAATGTCCGCCTTCGCGACGGCCTATCGGCTCGCCTTCGAGCGCGTCATCGTCAATCTGCGGGCGATGGGTGGGGGACCGCCGGTCCTCCGCCTCGATTGCGCCGACGGGACGGATCACCTGAGGGATCGGCTGCTGACTGCGCTCCGCGAGCGTAACGGCGTCCATGCGAGTTGACGCAACCGCCGTGTCCGCCCCCGCACCGTCATCCCCGACCACGAGCGTACCCGCACAATCGATGACGGCGCCCCCGCCCCCGCCCTCGCCCCCGGCCGCTCCTCACGCTCCGGCCCTCACGAAACGGGCATCGCTCAACGCCATCCAGGCGCTGCTCGACTACAGCGCGAAGTTGGCGGTCGGATTCGTCGTGACGCCGATCCTCGTATCCGGACTTGGCAGCTCGCTCTATGGCGTGTGGGAAGTGCTCAGCCGGCTCATCGGCTACATGACGGCCGCCGATGCCCGCCCGACGGAAGCGCTACGCCTGCTCGTGGCTACGCGTCAGGGTCTCGACGATCCAGCGGGGCATCGTCGCGCGGTCGGCAGCGCGCTCGTCGTGTGGGTCATCTTTCTCCCGCTCGTCGTGGTCGTCGGCGCGGTCCTGGTCTGGCTCGCGCCGCTGTTTACGAAAGTCACTGTCGACCTGCACTTCGCGGTATACCTCACGGCGGCGCTGCTCGTCGTCAGTTTCCTCGTGAGCGCGTTGGCGTCCGTGCCCGAGTCCGTGCTGCGGGGCATGAATCTCGGCTACAAGCGGATGGGCTTGCAGGCTGCGCTCAGCGTGGTCGGCGGCGCGCTGATGGTTCTCGCGGTGCGTCGCGGGCTCGGCATCGCCGGAGTGGCCGCCTCCCAGGTCGTACTGGGCGGCATTACCGGCGCCTGCTTCTGGCTCCTGGCACATCGCTACGTCAGCTGGTTCGGGGTCGCCCGGCCGCACCGGCAGGAGGTCCGCGCGCTGCTCGGTATCAGCGGCTGGCTTGCGGGCGGCGAGCTGATCGCCAAGGTATCGCTGACCAGCGACGTGGTGATCCTCGGCGCCGTGGTATCGTCGTCCGTGGTGACGAGCTATGTCCTGACCGGCTACGCCGCCCGGTTCGCGCTCGGGCTTCACTTTATCCTCGTGAGCTCCGCGATGCCGGGGCTCGGCGGAGTCCTGGGCGAGCGCCAGTTCGGTCGAGCCGCGGAGCTGCGGCGCGAGCTGCTCGCCATCACCTGGCTGTTCTCGGTCGTGGTTGGCGCAACGATTCTCCTGTGGAACCGCTCGTTCGTTAGTCTCTGGGTCGGAGCGCAATTGTATGCCGGGGGCTGGGTCAACCTGCTGATCGTAGCCCTGACCCTGCAGACCGCCGTGCTGCGCAGTGATTCGTTCTTGCTCGATGCGGCGCTCCAGCCGCGCGCGCGCGTCATCATCAGCGCGATCGCCGGCGCCGTCGCCGTCGTCGCGGGTGTGGCGCTCGCCCCGTCGCTCGGTATGGTCGGCGTCTGCCTCGGGCTGCTCGCGGGTCGAGCGATTCAGAGCATCGGTTATCCCATGCTGGCGAATGCCTCACTCAATGGTAGCCGCGCTGTGCCGTGGACGCCCCTTGTGCGTCCGACGGTTGCGACCATCGTGTTGCTCGGCGCCGCTGCGGTA
>DASZNX010000114.1:0-3526 GCA_035551075.1 Gemmatimonadales bacterium
ATCTTGAGCATGCCGACATGCTCGAGACCGACCATATCGTATTGCGTGATGATCGCATCGGCATCCGTTTTGGAATCGGGCGCCGTGCAGACAGGGACGTAATCGGTGAGCGGGCCCGGTGCGATCACGACGCCGGCCGCGTGCACCGACGCATGGCGCGCCAGCCCCTCGATGCGCGACCCGAGGTCGAGCACTTTGCGGATGCGCTCATCCTGCGCGGCGGCGGCTTTGACCTCGGGCACCTTCTCCGGCGCTTCCGCGAGCGTGACGCTGAACGCGGGGCCCGATGGAATCAGCTTGGTCAGCCGTTCCACGTCACCCATTTCCACGCGCAGCGTCCGGGCCACGTCGCGGAACGCCGCGCGCGCCTTGAGCGTCCCGAACGTGATGATCTGGCCGACCGACTCGCGCCCGTAGCGCTCGCGCGCGTACTCGAGCACTTCACCGCGCCGCTCGAAGCAGAAATCGAGATCGATGTCCGGCATCGAGATCCGCTCGGGGTTCAGGAATCGCTCGAACAGCAGGTCGAACTTGAGCGGATCGACGTTGGTGATCCGGAGCGCGAACGCGATCAGCGATCCGGCCGCGGAGCCCCGGCCGGGCCCAACCGGAATGCCACGATCCCGGGCCGCTTTGACGAGATCGTAAACGATCAGGAAATATCCGGCGTATCCCGTTCGCGTGATGACGTCGAGCTCGTATTCCAGGCGCTGCTCGACTTCGACAGGAAGCGGATTTCCGTAGCGCTCCCCGGCGCCCTGCCGCGCGAGATGGACGAGGAGATCGCGATCGGTCGCGAACTCGGCCGGGCGGGGATACTGAGGCAGGAAATACCGCTTCTCGAAATCGAACTCGCAGAGCTCGGCGATCCTGGCTGTTTCCGCCAAGGCGTCCGGGGAGCTCTTGCCGAACAGCTCCCGCATCTCCTTTTCGGACTTGACGTAGCTCTCCTGTCCGAAGAAGCGGAACCGCTTGGGATCGTCGAGGTCCTTGCCGGTGCCGATCGCGAGCAGCACATCGTGCGCCTCGGCGTCTTCCCGCTTGAGATAATGGGCGTCGTTGGTCGCGACGACCGGCAGGCCGAGCTCGGCGCCGATCCTGAGCATGCCTTCCGTGACGGGCTGTTCCTCGGGGAGCCCGTGATTCTGCACCTCGAGCCAGAAGCCGTTCGGCCCGAGCGTGCGTGCGAACCATGCCGCGCTCGCTTTCGCGGCGTCGTAATTGCCCTGCCGCAGGTACAGCGCGATTTCGCCCGACAGACAGGCAGCCAGCGCGATAATCCCTTCCTTATACTGCTCCAGGATTTCCTTATCGATCCTCGGCCGGCGGTAATAGCCTTCCAGAAAGCCGATCGATGACAGCTTGATCAGGTTCTGATAACCCACCTTGTTCTTCGCGAGCAGCACGAGATGTGAATAGGAAGACCCGAGCGGCGCATCCGGCGCCGGTTTCTCGCGGCTGTGACGGCTGCCGAACGCGAGATAGGCCTCGAAGCCGAGAATCGGTCGGATCTTTCGAGCCTTCGCTTCGGCGTAGAAGGACCACGCGCCGTGCAGATTGCCATGATCGGTAATTGCCAGCGAATCCATGCCCAGCGCTTGCACCCGGTCCAGGAGATCCGGGATCCGGTTCGCGCCGTCGAGGAGAGAGTACTCGCTGTGGGTGTGGAGATGAACGAACGGCATGGTTACAGCGCGGAATCTGCCGTATTTTGCGCGGTCATGCAATGGTTCTTGCTGGTCGTCACTTTCATCATTACGGCGGGTTTAGAGCGGCTCACGCGCGGGGGCGGGGGGGGCGGAGGGCAAGTCCCCATCGAGGCGCGCGCAACGTTGTCGCTCGGGCTCGTCCTGATTGCGGCCTACATCGGCGGCACCATCGCGCAGCGGGTGCGCGTGCCGCGCATCGTGGGTTACTTGCTCGTCGGATTCGTCGCGGGACCCGCATGGTTCGGACTGATTCAGCGGGAAGAGCTGGACGCATTGAGCGTCATCTCGTCCGGAGCATTGTCGCTCATTGCGCTCGCGGCCGGTTCCAAACTCAGTCTCGCAGCGTTCCGCGGCCAGAACCGAAGCGCGCTTGTCCGAGTGATCGCTCCCGCGATGGCGATGCCGTTTCTGGTGGTCACCCTCGTCACGCTGACGGTCAGTCCCTGGTTTCCGCTCACCGCGCATCAGCCATTTCGCGACGCGCTGACGATCGCGCTCGTCCTCGGGACGTTTGCGGCTGTCGCATCTCCCACTGTCACCTGGGCCGTGATCCAGGACAGCGGGGCCGGCAGGGGAGACGCGCGCGCACCGCTGTCACGCAGCATGGTCGACGTCACCATCGTGCAAACGGTCGCCGCCGCGCTTTGCCTGACCATTCTCCTGGCGATCGCGCGGCCGCTCGCGAGCAAGGGCGCCGTGATATCCGGCAGTGCGGCCGGCGCGCTGCTCCGGCTGGCTGGATCGGTGGTGGTGGGTGCGGCCCTGGGGATTGCCATGGCGCAGTATCTCCGTGCGATTCGCGTGATGTGGGTGCTCCTGGGATTCGCTTTTCTCGTTGCGCAGATCGTCCGTTTGACCGGCTTGGATGCCGTGCTGCTTGGCCTCGCCGCCGGATTCACGCTACGGAATGCAGTGCCGGTCGACAGCGCGCGTCTCGACGTGGAGCTTGAACGGTGCGCGGTGCCTGTCAATGTCGTATTTTTTGCGCTCGCCGGGGCCGGGCTTCTGTTCGATCCGCTGGACGAGCTGGGCCTGTGGCCCTGGGCGCTGCTGCTCGTGGCGCTGCGATTCAATGGGCTGCGCTGGGGCCTGCAGGTAGCGGAACGGTGGGGCGCGAGGTGGGGCACCCCGGCAATCGATGCGGAGATGGGCAAATACGGCTGGCTAGGCCTGGTTTCCCAGGGAGGAATGGCCGTCACGCTGGCCGCCGTGCTACGCAGTGCGTTTCCGGAGTGGAATGTCTCGTTGGAAGCGCTGCTCGTGGCGATGGTCGGACTGCACGAAGTGGTCGGTCCGATCTGCTTCCAATGGGCGTTGCGACGCACTGGTGAAGTCACGGAACGAGGGGTGGATCGTGGGGGACAGGGGGAAGGAGATGTTGCAGCGACCGCTCTGGTGGTTGACGGCGACAATCTGGTTAGCCGCGTGTAGCAACAGCAGCGGACCGGGCATTCGCCCTTGCACGGGCGGCACCGCAGTCACTCTCACCGTGATGCAGTACGTCTCGCTCGACGGCACCGCCCAGTCGGGCTGCGTCGAATTCCCTGCCGCCGCATCATCTGCTGAATACCTCGTCGTGCCGCAGCTCGCGACCGGCACGCCGGGGCAGATGACGACCTTCCAGCTTGGCGGCGACACGCTCCGGCCGATTACCGCCACTCCCTCCGTGGCGGCGAATGAGGCCGGATCGAGCGCCGCGGAGCGCTTTCACGCGTTTCTCCGGCTGGGCGACGAGCAGCGCTCGTGGGGTGGCCTGATCCCTGCGCCTCCCGCGCCGCTCCCGGCTTCGCCCGCATCACCGGCGATCGCGGCGGGGC
>DASZNX010000115.1:0-3898 GCA_035551075.1 Gemmatimonadales bacterium
TTCCGCCGCCGGGCGTCTCGATTTCCAGCAATCCCGTCTGCACGTCGCCGAGAAAAAACGGGGCAAGGCCGGTGCTGACAGCAAGAGATTGGATCCCTCGCAGCGGCGGCAGGAGCTCTGCGTCCTGCCGTTGTCCGTTCCGGATCAGGGCACCATCGACGTAGACGACCGCATCGCCCGTGAGTCCGCCGCGCACGGAAAAGGTACGGGGATCAGTGAGCCCGTACACGCCCGCTACCAGGATCGGCACTTGAAGCACATCGTCGATTGGCAGGCGGCGCAGCGTTGTCGAGTCAAATCGGAACTTCGGCGCAGGCCGAACGGGGTGTACAACCGGTGTTACCGAATCCTGCCGAGTGATAGACGTGGAATCCTGCGCAAAAAGGGGCGCCGCGACAGCCAGTGATGCAGCCGCCGCGGCGCCAGAGAACCGCTGGAATCGCATGGCCCTAAACTACACCGGCCCGACTTAGTTGTGCGCCATCAACCCCGCACTGACGGGCACTTCCGTTTCGAAGATCAGATGCCCGGCCTCGAACCGCGCACCGCGCAGCGCCAGGCTCAGCACCTCACCGAGCTCCTCGACCAAGTGCACATCCAGCGTCTTGCGCACCTCTTCGGGCAGATCGTCGAGATCGCGCTCATTCTCCTTGGGCAGGATCACCGACGTGATGCCTGCGCGGACGGCGCCGAGCACCTTTTCCTTCACTCCGCCAATCGGTAGGACCCGGCCCCGAAGTGTGATCTCTCCCGTCATCGCGATGTCGTGACGGGCGGGCCGGCGTGACAGCGCCGACACTAGCGCCGTCGCCATCGTGACGCCTGCCGATGGACCATCCTTCGGAATCGCGCCCGCCGGAACGTGAACATGGATATCGGTATCCACGAACGCTCCGTCGGGAATGCCGAGCAAGTCGGCATGCGACTTGGCATAGGTCAACGCCGCCCGTGCCGATTCTTTCATGACGTCGCCGAGCTGACCCGTCAGGACCAGGTCACCCTTGCCCCGCATCACGCTCGCTTCCACGAACATGATGTCGCCGCCTACCGGCGTGTAATACATCCCGGTGGAGACGCCTACCTGATCCTCACCGGCCATCCGTTCGGGGTGAACCTTCGGGCGACCGATCAGATCGGGGACTTCCTCCGGCCCGACGGTCACCTTCTCCGCCGCGCCATCGGCGATCTTCCGCGCGACCTTGCGGCCCAGCTTGCCGATCTCCCGCTCGAGCTGGCGAACGCCCGCCTCGCGCGTGTAGCTCGCGATGATCTCACTCAGCGCGCGGTCTTGCAGCGTGAGCTGTCCACTGACCAGGCCGTTTTCCCGGAGCTGCCGCGGCACCAGGTAGCGCTTGGCAATCTCGAGCTTTTCGCGCTCGGTGTAGCCGGCAAAGTTCACCGTCTCCAGGCGATCGAGCAGCGGCGCCGGAATGTTCTGGATGAAGTTCGCGGTCGCGATGAAGAGCACTTCCGACAAATCGAACGGCACGCCGAGATAGTGATCGGTGAACGTGTCGTTCTGCGCCGGATCGAGCACCTCGAGCAATGCAGCGGCCGGATCACCCTGGAAAGAGATGCCCAGCTTGTCCACTTCATCGAGCAGGAAGATCGGATTCTTGGCGCCCGCCTGCTTCATGCCCTGGATGATGCGGCCCGGCATGGCGCCGACATACGTGCGCCGGTGGCCGCGGATGTCGGCCTCATCGCGCGCGCCGCCGAGCGAAATGCGGACGTAGGGACGTCCCATGGCCCGCGCGATCGACTTGGCGATCGAGGTCTTGCCAACACCGGGCGGTCCGACGAACAACAGCGTCGGCGCGCGCGCGGCACGATCATCCTCATTGCCCGGCGCTTCTTCCTTGGGCTGGCGCTGGCGTAGCTGGCGTACCGCAAGGAATTCCAGCACCTGATCCTTCACATCCTGCAACCCATAATGATCCTCTTCGAGAATCTGGGCGGCGCGCTTCAAGTCGAGCGATTCCTCGGAGCGCTTGTTCCACGGCAGCTCCGCTACCGTCTCGAGGTAAGTGCGGATGACCTGCGCCTCCATCGATTCCCGACCGGCGCGCTCCAGGCGGGCCAGCTCGCGGTCGACCTCTTTGCGCGCGGCCTCCGGGAGATCGAGCGCGTCGAGCCGCTGCTTCAGATCATCGGCTTCGGCTTGCTCTTCCTCTTCGCCTAATTCCTTCCGGATCGCCTTCATTTGCTCGCGCAGCAACATCTCGCGCTGGCGCTCGCCCAGCTCTTCCTGCACCTGCGATTTGATGTCTTCCTGCGCGTCGAGGACCGCGATTTGGCGCTGAATGTGCACCAGGATGCGGCGCAGCCGATCTTCGACGGCAAGCGTCTCGAGCAGCTGTTGGCGCTCGACTGATTGGATGTCGAGATGGCCGGCGACCAGATCCGCCAGCGCGCCGGGATCGCTCACACCCTGAAGCACTTGTTGCACGACTTCGGTCGGCAGACCGGACTTTTGCCCCAGCTCGGCCGCGCGCTCGCGGACCTCGCGATGCAACGCTACGAAGGCTGCATCCTTCTCATTGAGAGGAGCAAGATCCGGAGTTTCCCGAACAGTCGCTTCGAGGTAACCATTGGTCTCCGTATAGTGGACCGCAGTCCCCCGGGTCTCTCCGTGCACGATCAGCTGGACGCCGCCGAGATTGCGCTGAACCTGACTGATCCGCGCAATTGTCCCGGTCGTGTAAAGAACGCCCGGCGTGACCTGATCGATATTTTCTTTTTGGGCAACCGCGAAGACTTTGCGGTCTGTGCTCTTCAAGGCGGCTTCGATTGCGCGCAATGTTGCGGGCCGCCCGGCCCCGATCGGCGTGGCGACACCTGGAAAGAGCACGGCGTCGCGCAGCGGCAATACGGGTAATGTCATGCGATCAGACATCGAGAAAGCTCCTTTCCGGGCGTCGCGAATGCACCGACTGTGCCACCAAACAACGTCGCTCGCGGCAGGTCCGTTCCGAGAAACGCCGCCAAACCGGCGGGGGCTGCCAACTCGACGCGAGAAGGCTAATCTTAGGCCGTGACTGATCAGTTGGCGCAGCGGCTGAGTCAGGCCCTTGGCTCGTCTTTCACGCTCGAAGGCGAGATCGGCCGCGGCGGCATGGGCGTCGTGTACCACGCCCGGGACGAGAGACTTAAGCGGAAAGTGGCCGTCAAGGTGCTACCGCCGGAGCTCGCGTTCCGTGAGGAGATCCGCACCCGATTTCTCCGGGAAGCGGAGACCGCCGCGCGTCTCTCGCACCCCCACATCGTTCCGATTCACTCCGTCGGTGAGGGTCCCGACGGGCTCGTGTACTTCGTGATGGCCTATGTGGATGGTGAATCGCTCGCGGCGCGTCTCAAACGCCGCGAGCGCCTGCCTCCTGAAGAAGCACGCCGCATCATGATGGAAACAGCCGACGCGCTCGGCGCTGGACACGCCCTCGGCATCATCCACCGCGACGTCAAACCCGACAACATCCTGCTCGAAGGCAGTCGCGGCCGGACCGTCCTCACGGACTTCGGCATCGCGAAGGCGCTGACGTCGACGACCGGGCCGGGGACCCTCACGGCCACCGGAGTCGCGATCGGCACGCCGCATTACATGAGCCCCGAGCAGGCGGCCGGCGACCGCGAAATCGACGGCCGCTCCGACATCTACAGCCTCGGCGTGGTCGGTTTCCAAATGCTGGCCGGAGAGCTGCCGTTTTCGGCGCCCACGGTTCCCGGTATCCTGCTCAAGCAGATCACCGAGCAGGCTCCGAGTCTCAAGGAAAAATCGCCGACGTGTCCGGAAGATCTCGCGGCGTGCGTCATGCGCTCGCTCGAGAAGGAGCCGGAGGCGCGCTGGCCGACCGCGGATGCGCTGCGGCGCGCGCTGGAATCGCGGAGCGCGCCACCGTAC
>DASZNX010000116.1:0-9689 GCA_035551075.1 Gemmatimonadales bacterium
GGATTTTCGGGGACGGCGCAGGCGTTCCAGTCCAGCCAGCAGGGGCTCATCTTCTTACTGATTCTCGCCATTGTCGTGATCTACATCGTGCTCGGAATTCTCTACGAAAGCTTCATTCATCCGCTGACGATACTGTCGGGCCTGCCCTTCGCTGGCTTCGGCGCGCTCCTGACACTGCTCATCTTCCGCACCGAGCTCAGCATTTATGCGTTCGTCGGGATCATCATGCTCGACGGTCTCGTCAAGAAGAATGCGATCATGATGATCGACTTCGCGCTGGAAGCCGAGCGCGGCGAGGGCAAATCGCCGCGTGACTCGATCATCGAGGCCGCCAGCGTGCGGTTCCGCCCGATCATGATGACGACGATGGCGGCGCTGATGGGGACGCTACCTATCGCAATCGGCTTGGGCGCCGGCGGTGAGTCGCGGCGGCCGCTCGGCCTCGCGGTCGTAGGAGGATTGGCGTTTTCGCAGCTGATTACGCTGTACGTAACGCCGGTTGTGTACACCTATCTCGACGCCCTGCAGCACCGCCTCGGCCGCCGCGCGCGGCGCCAGGTCGAAGAACCAGCAGCAGCCGACTGACGACCGGAGAGGCTACGGGATTGCGTCGATACGAACGACGGCCTTGATCCCGCTGCCGATCGCAAAGTTGTAAGTGCCCGCGCGCTGCGCTTTGAGGGTGAAGAGGACCCCCCCGCTCCCCCCGCCCCCCCCGCCAGAATCGGACGCGTCGAGATTCACAAGCTGGAGATCCTGCTGCTTGCCGCTCAGCCGCTGCTGGCTCACGCGCAGCGCCGGGGCGAGCGCGTCCATGGATGTCTCGTTGCCGTACAGATCGTGCGCCCGCAAGCGGAGGGTAAACACCTTCCCGACCGTCACGACGATCGACCGGCCATTCACCGATTCGCCATTGTGCTCGAGGATCAAGGTATCGATCGGGCCGGGATCGGCACGCAAACTCATGATCCGCTCGACCGAGTCGATCGAAGCGAAGACGGCCGCTTCCCCGGCACGAACGCCGAGCACGACGTCGACCGCAAGGCGTCCGCTCGAGTCGAGCACCGCGGATTCGGGGGTCACGCGGGCATTCAATGCATGAAAGCGCACGGTGCGGCCCGTGGGAGCGGTCCCCTGCACCGTACGCGCTTTGAATACGAGGGGCTCGCCAAGCGCGCTGCCGACGGCGGCGTGAGTCGTCGTGATCGGCTGGAATCCGGTGTTGACGCCCGACAGCCCGGCGGGCGCCGCGATCTCGAGCTCGACCGCCGCCAGCCCGCGAACGCGGATCTGCGCGACGCTGCCGCGCACGACCGCATTGGGCGCTACGGTGAACGTGGCTCGCCCCGCAGAGTCGGTCACCGCCACCAGCGGCGCGCCTATCCCGCCGTTCATTTCGACCGGTTCGCCACCGATCGCGTTGCCGAGGGAATCGGTCACCGTCGCGACGACCGTGGCAGCCGAATCGCCCGTACGGCCAAAATCCACGAAGTCGGGCGCCAGCCGAACACGCCCGGGCCGCGCCGATCGGACGGCGTACAGCACCGCAGGCTTGCCCGGAAACGTCGTGCCGGAGACGGTGCGGATCTCGAACTGATGCGTTCCGACGCGCGCGACCGCCGGCAGCCGGAAGACCGCGATGCCGCTATCGTCGGTGACGGCTGAGATGTCGCGGGAGAGTCCGAGCGATGTCGTCCCACTCAGTGCCAGCGTGGTGCGCTTTACCGGCGTGCGCCCCCGGCTCAGCCGCACGCGAACAGTTGCGGCGGTGCCGGCGGTAGTGATGACTTCCGCCGGTTGAGCCACCGCACTGATCGCCGGCACCGTCTCCTCGCTTGCGGCGACGACGGGTGGGGCCGCGCGGCGACTGTCGCACGCGGCGGCGCTGGCAATCACCTCGCCGCCCGCTCCGGCACTGCGCAGATCAGCCCAATCGCGCTCGGTCGGGCGGAACGTCAGGCAGCTCCGCCGGACCACATCGGCGACTTCGGTTTGCGCAAACAGCGGATTGGTGAGCAGCCGAATCAGCTCGGCCTTATCGAGCGGAGGAGGCGCTTGCCCCTCGGCCCGTACCGGGATGAGCATCGCCGCCGCGAGCACTACGACGCGAGCTCTCACCCTATGGCCTGGGACAAGATGAGCGTTCGAAGCGGAGCTCGACTCCGCGCACGTCGGCGTACAACGAGCGGTCCCGATTGTCACGGACGGAATCCGCGACGGCCATGGTCGCCTTCCGGGCCACGTTATACCCGAGCCATGCGTCTTCCACCTGCTGGAGACCGCGGGATAAACCAGCACAGCCCATGCGGCGCGAGTCGTACATGCGGCCGCGCAGCGCGAATGCCTCGATCGCAAGCGCGAGCGAATCGGCGCGGCGGTCCAGTGTCGCGACGTCGGCTGCCGCAATCGGGCCCGACGTCGAGGTTGCCGTGCTCCTTCCGCCGGGCGACTCGCCGCGCGAGCCCAGCAAGCTGTAGATCGTCGTCACAATGACCGCGCCGGTGATGCCCGATGCGATATAGGCCAGCGGTTTCGCCAGCGACGCGTACCAACGCGCCTTGCCGGCTGGACGCGGCGTGACGCGAGGCTGAGGAACGGCGGGGAGATCGGACTCATCGTCGGTATCGGACTCAGGCAGGAGAATCGGATGATTGATTCTGGGTCCCGTCGCGGGCTGCCCCGCAGCGCCGAGCCGGACGGCGGCCGGAGGTTCATATCCACTGGTTGGGGTCGGTTCAGGCACGACGTCGACCTCCTTCTGAGAATGCATCGGGCAAATTCTGTACCCGGTGTAAGCGCTCCTAACTACTGCCCTCGCATTGCGGCGATCCTCCTGAGCGTGGATGTTGTAAGCGAACCGATACACTTCCCTCAGCAGCTATTTTGGTGGCGTGAGCGCCGTGCACCTTCGGGCCATCGCCCGGCGAGACGACGGCGACGGAGCATTCCCCTTCACCGTCCCCGCGATTCGCACGCTACAGCAACTGTCGCTCGAGTCGTCCGTCACGTTCTTCGTCGGCGAAAACGGCTCGGGAAAATCCACGCTCCTCGAAGGCATCGCGGCGGCGGCGCGTTTGCCGGCGATCGGCAGCGCCGACGTGCAACGCGACGAGACGCTCGGCGCGCAACGACGACTCGGAAAGGCATTGCGACTCAGTTGGGCCAAGCGAGCGACGCGCGGATTCTTCCTGCGCGCGGAAGATTTCTTTGGGTTCACCAAGCGGCTGGCGCAACAGCGCGCGGAGCTCCAGCAAGAGGTCGCGGACATCGAGAAGCAATACACCGCGGAAGGTCGTTCGCGGTACGCCCTGGGGTTCGCTCAGCTTCCCATGCGCACGTCGCTCGCGGACATGGAGCACCGCTACGGCGTCGATCTCGACGCGAACTCGCACGGCCAGAGTTTTCTCAAGTTATTTCAGTCGCGCTTCGTGCCGGGGGGACTGCATCTGCTCGACGAGCCGGAAGCGCCGTTGTCGCCGCAAAGCCAGCTCGCGCTCCTCGCGATGATCGCGGAGATGGTTGCGCAGGACGCGCAGTTCATCATCGCGACGCATTCACCCATGCTGCTCGCATTTCCAGGAGCACGGATCTATAACTTCGACGCCACCCCGATTCAGGCGGTGGCGTACGAAGATCTGGATCATGTGCGGATCACCCGGGATTTCCTGACCGCCCCGGAGCGGTACCTGAATCGGATTCTCGGTTCAGGGCCTGCCTGAATCCGTCAGCGGATTCCGACCGAAACGCCGACCTGCAAAACCCGCATGATCACGGGGGTCTTCACGTAATTGGCGGTGACGGTCCCGTCGGAATTCTTGCTGAAGCCATCCACCGGTACGTACCTGACGTTGTCGTAACGGGCTCCGCGCGCACCGAAGTCGATGGCGATGGGCGTGCGTCCGGTCGACAGGAAGAGAAGAGCGCCACCGCCAGCCGATGTCCCCGTGGTCAGGTCGCCGGTGATGTGATAATCGGCGCTGCTGCAGCCGCAATCGCCCGAGGTGATCGCGCTGGAGAACCACGCTCCCCCCACGGTCGCAAACCCATAGATCCGCAGGGACCCCGACCCCAGCGTAAGCTGAGGCCCGGCACCCAACGTTGCGATTTGCGATGTCGTCGAAATACCGGATCCCTGGTAGCCGGCCTCGTAGACCATCCACCCACCATCGATCCGCAGCCCCAGCGTCGTACCCAGCACGCCGAAGCCGGAGAAGCCCGGAGCGGTGTTACCGGTGCGGCGGAATTGACCCTGGGGTTGTGCCACAGTGAAATCGAAGCCGAAGTTGGCCCGCTCGCGCTCATTCACCTCACGAAGCGCCGAGCGTTGGCCCAAGAGAGGGGCCGACGTGATGACCGTCAGGCCCAGCACCGTCATGCCGATCCGCCGCATAGACCCGTCCTGTGAAAGTGGAAGTGGCGCCCGGTGGCGGAAGGGCAACGCACGTGCCAAGCTTTTCCCCTCACAAATGGGACAATGACGTGCCCTCAAAAGGGGACATCCGGACGGATTATGGAACAGATCGACTACGAAGATTTTGCGAAGATCGATATTCGGGTGGGCCGGGTCGTTTCAGCTGAAGACTTCCCGCAGGCCAGAAAGCCCGCGTTCAGGCTGCGGATCGACTTTGGTCCGGCACTCGGGGTGAAAAACTCGAGCGCACAGATCACCAAGTACTATGATCCCAAGGACCTGCAGGGTAAGCTGGTGCTCGCGGTGGTGAACTTCCCGCCGCGCCAGATCGCCAATTTCTTCTCGGAAGTCCTGACGCTAGGCGTGATTCTTGGGGAGGGAGATATCTGCCTCGTCCATCCCGACCGCGAAGTGCCCCTCGGCAGCCCGATTCGCTGACCCAAATCGCGACTCGACGTAATCGTCGAGGATGCGCAGGAAGTCGGCGACGATGGCGTCGCCCTTGAGCGTCGTCCGCAACGCGCCATCGACGTAGACCGGCGCCCTCGGTTCCTCGGCCGTGCCCGGTAACGAAATCCCGATATCGGCATGCTTCGACTCGCCCGGGCCGTTCACCACGCACCCCATCACGGCGACTCGTAACACTTCTGAGCCGGGATAGCGCGCGCGCCAGATCGGCCGCTGGTCACGCAAATAGGTCTGGATCTGCTCGGCCATTTCCTGAAAGAACGTCGACGTGGTGCGGCCACAGCCGGGACATGCGGTCACCTGCGCCGTGAAGCTGCGCAGGCCGAGCGACTGCAGAATCTGCTGCGCAACCTGGACTTCCTCCGCGCGATCGCCACCCGGGCGCGGGGTGAGCGATACCCGGATGGTATCGCCGATCCCTTCCTGCAGCAGGATCGACAGCCCGGCCGTGCTCGCGATGACGCCCTTCGTCCCCATTCCGGCCTCGGTGAGTCCGAGGTGCAGCGGGTAATCGGACCGGCCCGCGAGCATGCGATACACATCCACGAGATCCTGCACGCCCGAGACCTTGGCGGAGAGAATGATGGCTTCGTGCGGTAGTCCCGCCTGCTCCGCGAGCTCCGCCGAGCGCATCGCGCTCTCGACCATGGCATCCATCGTGACGTCGCGCGCATCGCGCGGCTCGGCAAGCCCGGCGTTGGCGTCCATCATTTCCGTCAGCAGCTGCTGATCGAGACTGCCCCAATTGACGCCGATGCGAACCGGCTTGCCCTGGTCGATCGCCACCTGAATGATCGTGCGAAAGTTGTCATCGCGGCGCTTCGTGCCGACGTTGCCGGGATTGATTCGATATTTGGCGAGGGCGCGCGCGCAGCCGGGATATTTCGTCAACAGCAAATGGCCGTTGTAGTGAAAGTCCCCAATGACGGGTACGTCGACCTCCGCGACGATCGCGGGGACCGCGCGCGCGGCGTCATCGGTGTTGACGGTGACCCGGACCAGCTCACTCCCGGCCGCGTGCAGCGCGCGAACCTGAGCGGCGGTGGCCGCCGCATCGGCGGTATCGGTGTTGGTCATCGATTGCACGACGATCGGGTGGGCGCCGCCCACCTTCACGCCGCCGACATCGACTACAACGGTTGGTCTACGAGTGCGTTCGGTCACCCGATCAATATAACGGTGACCCATTCGGCGCCGGACGGCGCCGCCACGTCGCATCGATGAAGAAGTGATCGGTGCAATCGGTGTTGTAGCACCAGTGTACGTAGGTCATGAGGGAGTCGCCGTGCCAGTACGTGGCGTTCGTGCGAAAGAGCTTGGGGTTGAGCCACCAGCCGACGAACGGCCACCAGTTGGTCGCCCTTCCCTCCTGGACGCCGCCAAATTGCAGACGCTGCGCGGTGTCGCGCGAAAACGAAAAATCGTCCGTACCGGGATGGATCAACGCAATCCAGCCATCGACCTGGTGTGGTGGCGTCGTGGTACTGTCGTACCGATGTCCCCACACGGCGACCAGGTTCGTGGCACGCAGCTCACCCCGGCCGGTGCCGAGCAGCGTGTCCTTGGCCGATCCGAATATCCATTCGGCACAATCGCCCTGTAACGAATCCGGCTCGCTGACGATGTAGTGCGCACCCGGCAGATGATCGTCGATCTGAATCCGCGCGAGGCAAAACGTGCGGGTGTAGGCGGGCGGATCCCACGTGGCGGGCCCGGCGGGCTCACCAGAGCACGCGACTACGATCAGGAGAATCAGTGGGACCCGCATGCGCGCTCATCAGAAACGGATGCCGAGCCCCGCCGTGACTTCACCGCTCGAGTAGACCATCGAGGCGTAGCCGTAGCAGTTGCCGAAAGCATCACAGTAGGACGAGGATCCGGTCTGTCGATTGGTGTTGGTACCCCGGTAGCGGCCGTCCAGACGCGCCATCAGTGACTGACCGACATCGAAAATGAAGCCGGCGCCGACATTCCATGCAAAGCGCCACTGCGCTGATCCATTGACACCCTGGAGATGCGGCGTGAACGCCGTTGTACCCAAGCCGAGGCTCACGTAGCCCCGGCCGGTGCCGTTATAGCCGGCATAGAGGCCGCTGATGTCGAGCTGATCGAGCCGGATGTCGCCGCTGAGGGGTTTCGAGGGATTCGTGGTGTGCACGTTCGATGAAGCATGCATGTAATTGAGCTCGACACCAACTCGGGGCTGCGAAAAAAACACCAGGCGCCCGCCGAAGGTCGGGGAGTCATCGACCAGCACCTTATTGCTGCTGTTCGCCCCTACCCCGACGTACAAGTCGCTCGCGATGTAATACCCGCCAATGCCGAACAGCGCAACCTTCTTCTGCGCGGCTGCGGTGCGCGCAGCGCCCGCGGTCAACACGGCCGCGATGGCGAATGCGGCTGCACTGCGTGAGATACGGAGCACGAGGCCGTCCTTTGTAGAGAGAGAGTGCACCACCGTGCGGAGAATCGGAGGGCCCGGCGGCCTCAGCAAGTTGCCCCTTCGTTCCATCAATGCAGCGCGGCGGGTACTGGCCAAATCGAATCCCCAACGCCATGCTAACCCCAACGCCGTGCGAGGGGATTGATGCGGTCCGTGTTCACCGTGCCCGGATGGTCGCGTGGGCGCACGCTCCAGGCGATGGCTGTCGTGGCCGTCGCCTACTTCGTCGGCGTGCGCATCGGTCTCGCCCTCACGATGACGACCCAGCCTGTTTCGACCATGTGGCCCCCCAACGCCATCCTGCTCGCTGCCCTGCTCCTCGCCCCCACCCAGGCCTGGCCGCTCCTGCTCCTCGCCGCGCTGCCGGGGCACCTCGCGGGTGAATTGTCGGAAGGCATTCCGATCCCCATGGTGCTCTGCTGGTACGTGAGCAACAGCGCCGAGGCGCTCCTCGGCGCCGGCGTCATGCGCGCTCTCGAGCAGCAGCCCCGGCTGGACACGTTCCGGCGAGTGGCGGTGTTCCTGCTCGCCGGGGTCTGGCTGGGACCGTTCCTCTCGTCGTTTCTCGACGCGGCATTTGTCAGTTGGAATCATTTCGGTGTCCCGAGCTACTGGGAAAATTGGCGCACCCGATTCCTGTCTAACGCGCTCGCCACGATCACGCTTGTTCCCGTGATCGTGCAATCGGCCACCGCCCGTTTGAGTCGCATTCGCGCGGTATCAGCAGCTCGCTCGGTCGAAGCCGGCCTGCTGGCTATCGGCCTCCTGCTGGTCTGCATCATCATCTACACTGGTACCATCGGGGGGCGCAGCACATCCGTGGCATTGCTGTACCTGCCGCTTCCGTTTCTCCTCTGGGCGGCGGTGCGCTTCGGCCCTGGCGGCGCGAGCGCAAGCCTCCTCGTGATGTCCCTCTTCGCCGTCTGGGCCGCGATTCACGGACATCGCCCGTTTGACGCCAGCTCCGCGACAGCGAATGCGCTGGCTGTGCAGCTGTTTCTGATCGGGACGGCGATTCCGCTCCTGACCATTGGCGCCGTCATGTCCGAGCGGCGTTTTGGAGAGCAGGCCCTGCGCCGGTCGGAGGAGCGCTTTGCGGTCGCGTTCCGCTCCAGTCCGGACGCGCTGCTGATCGTGCACCGGGGGGACGCGCGCGTCGTGGACGTGAATACGCAGTGGGAAAAGATGTTCGGGCATTCGCGCGCGGAATCGGTAGGCCGTTCGACGGACGATTTGCATCTGTTTCTCCACGGCGTCGAAGCAAACCGGTTCAAGGCAAAGCTATCGACGCAGGACCACCTGCAAGAGATGGAAGTGCTGCTGCGCAGCAACCGCGGAGCCGTATTCCGGGCTGTCGTGACGGCGCAGCCGGTCGTCATGATGGACGAGCCGTGCGTGCTGGTCGTCATTCGCGACGTCACCGAGCGGCGGCGCGCGGAGCTCGAACTTCAGACGCAACGCACCGAGCTGGCTCACCTGAGTCGCGTGGCGCTGCTGGGAGAGCTGTCCGCCGCATTCGCGCACGAGCTGAACCAGCCGCTTGCGGCGATCATGGCGAATGCCCGGGCCGGCCAGCGGCTCATGGCTCGCAAGCCGCCCGACTCGGCGGAGGTGCGCAACATCCTCGAGGACATTGTCGCCGACGACCGGCGCGCGGGCGAAGTGATCCGGAGAATGCAGGCGCTCCTCAAGCGCGGTGAGCTGCAACTCCAGCCGATCGACGTCAACGAGGTGGTTCGGGAAGTCGTCGAGCTACTGCATAGCGAGCTGATCCGGCGCGAGGTCCTCGTCCATACCACACTCGCGCCCGGGCTGGCGCGAGTACCGGCCGACCGCATCCAGGTGCAACAGGTTCTGATGAACCTGCTCTTCAACGCCTGCGATGCGATGACGGACCAGCCGCGTGAGGCGCGCAGCATTTCCATCAGCACGAGCGGCACGATGGGCGCGGTGCGGATCTCCGTCAGCGACCAGGGGGTCGGGATCCCGGAGGGGAAGGAAGAACAGGTCTTCGAACCGTTCTTCACCTCCAAGCGCCACGGTCTCGGCCTAGGTCTGGCGATTTGCCGCACGATTGTCGCGGCACATGGCGGCCGGCTGTGGGCGGTCAATAACGTGGACCGGGGCGCCACGTTTCACCTTGTGCTCCGGCGGAACGGCACCGGACACGAGAGCGTGGCGCTCGCGTGACGGCTGGCCGTTACCCCTAGGTGCGATAGCCGCACGCGCGCAGGCGGCGCGAGACTCTGCGCGTGCTGGTCCTGCTGCTGCCTCTTGCCGTCGTGACCGCCGTCGCACAGGAGCCATTCCGCGCCGACAGCGGACCGCCTCCCGTGTCGCCGCCCGACAGCGGGCGGTTTCGGTTTA
>DASZNX010000117.1:0-4942 GCA_035551075.1 Gemmatimonadales bacterium
CCACGCACCACGCACCACGCACCACGCGCCTCAGTCGATGTCGTCAGTGAAGTCTCTCTGCGAGGTCTGACGGTCGAGGAAGCCGAGCCACTGTTGATCAAAGCCATCGACGACGCGGTGCTCGCCGATCTTCCCTATCTCCGGATCATTCATGGCAAGGGCACCGGCGTTCTCAGAGACTTCGTGCAGAGCGTGCTGAAGCGCGACCCGCGGATCAAGCGCTTCGCGCTCGCGCCGGCGAACCAGGGCGGCCACGGTGTCACCGTGGCGGAGTTCGCGTGATCCCCGAAGAAGTCATCGAGCAGGTCCGCGAAGCGGCCGACCTCGTCGGCATCATCGGCGAGCACGTCGAGTTGAAGCGGACCGGCTCGGATTTTCGGGGACCCTGTCCGTTTCACGGCGGCACGCATCGCAACTTTGCCGTCATTCCCAAGAAGGGAATGTTCTACTGTTTCGTCTGCCACGAAGCGGGCGATGTCTACACCTTCTTCATGAAGAAGCTCGGCATGGATTACCCGACGGCGGTTCGCGAAGTCGCCCGCCGGGTCGGGATCACCATTCCCGAGCGCGGCGGGCCGATCGGGGGGGGCCCCGATCCACGAGAGCCACTGTTTGCCGCTGTGGCGACCGCCGCCGATTGGTTCGCGCGCCAGCTGCGCGAGAGTCCGGACGCCGAGATCGCCCGCAAATATCTCGCATCCCGACAGGTCACGATGGAGCAGGCGCAGGTCCACGCGCTGGGGTTCGCCCCTCGGGGCACGGCGTTTCTCGATGCGATGAAAGGATTGGGGCTGCGCGAAGAAGTGTTGCTCGATGCAGGGCTGATCGTTAAACCGGAGGAGGGTCAGGGTGTGAGGCCGCGCTTTCGCGGTCGGCTGCTCTTCCCGATTCACGACATGCGATCGCGCATCGTGGCGTTCAGCGGACGCGTATTGGGCGAGGGCGAGCCCAAATACTTGAACTCGCCGGAGACCCCGATTTTTCACAAGGGCCAGCTGCTCTACAACCTGCACGTCGCCCGCCACGCGACGCGCAAGGCGGAGCGGGCGATTCTGGTCGAAGGGCAATTCGACGTGCTGCGGTTATCGCTCGCGGGGTTCGAGGAAGTGGTCGCCCCACTCGGCACCGGTCTGACCGACGATCAGGCGGCGCTGCTGCAGCGCCACACCGCCCAAGTGGTGCTGCTGTACGACTCCGATGACGCCGGCCTGCGCGCCACGTTCCGGGCGGGCGATGTGCTGCTGCGGCACAAGCTTCGCGTGAGCGTCGCGACGCTGCCGGAGGGCGAAGACCCCGACACCCTGGTCCAGAACAAAGGCCCGGGCGCGTTGGAACAGGCGCTGAAAGACGCAGTCGACGTGCTGGAGCGGAAGATCCAGATCCTCGAGCGCAAAGGCTTTTTCGGAAGCTTGCCCGGAAGAAGGAGAGCGTTGGACCGCCTGTTGCCGACGATCAGAGCGGCTGCGGATCCGATAACGCGCGATCTATACATCGCAAGAGTCGCCGACGTTGCGGGGATCCGGAAGGACGTGTTGCAAAGAGAGGTCGATCCCAAAGAGACGACCCCTACCGCCCCCTACCGCCCCCTACCGCCCCCTACCGTTACCGCCCTGCCGTCCAATGCCGAAAAATCTCTCTTGCTCCTCATGCTCTCGGGCGAGCCCTGGCATTCTCGCGTCGTCGAAGCCGTCGACGCGGAGCAGATCGAGTTCCCGGTCTATCGCGCGGTCTTCGAAGCCCTCGCCGACGATGCGCCGGACCGGCTCGATGAAACGGCGGCACGCGCCTATGAGGCATTGCAGGCGGAGGGCCTGGGAAACGAGCCCCCCGATGTCGTGTTCGACCGATCGGTGAATTGGCTCGAGGCACGGCGGCTCGATCGGGAAATTGCGCGCAAGCAACAGGAAATCGATCTCGCACCGGAGCCGGACAAGGCGCGACTCACTCTTGAAAAGAAAGCGTTGGCGCATGAACGAAATGCCAAGCGTCCTAGCTGGAAGATTCTCGAGCATGCAAGGAGGAAGGGTGCACCCGGATCTTGAAGCGTTGCTGGCGTTGCAGGACAAGGACGTCGCGGTGGCGAGTTGCGACGCCCGATTGAAAGCACTGGAGCCGGAGGAGGCGGCGCTGGACGAGCAGATTGCGGCGGCGGAGCGCGTCGTCGCGCAGGCGCGCGCGGGCATCCAGGCGGCGCTCGACCGGCGCGACGGATTGGAGGGAAAGATTGCGAGCTATCGCTCGATGCAAGAGCAGCGCCGCCAGCGACTCGAATGGGTACGCGGCGCCAAAGAAGCCTCGACCCTGATGGCGGAGCTCGACCTCGCGCGCTCGGTGCTCGCGAAAGAGGAGGCGGAATTCATGCGCTCGGGCGACGCGGTCGGCGAGGCCGAGCGGAAGACCGCGGAGGCGGAGAACGCGCTGCAGAAGGTGCGCGACGCGCAGGCGGCCCAGCGCGAAGCGCTCGCGGGCAAACGGCAGGCCATCGCGAACGAACGGGAGGCCGCGCTGCGCGCTCGGGAAGAGACGAGTCGCGCGGTGAGCCCCACGCTGCTCGTCCGCTACGATCGCATTCGGCGCGGCAAGGCGCCGCTCGCGATCTATCCGCTGCACGGCAGCTCCTGCGGCAATTGTTTCACCGCCGTCCCGACGCAGCGTAAGGCGCTCATTCAGCGGGGCGCCACCATTGAAGGCTGCGAAGCCTGCGGCGTGCTACTCTACGCCAAGGAATGATTCCCGCCCGCTGGGTCCTTTCGAGCGCTGCCGATCCCCTGGCGACGCGCTCTCTTGCGTCGGAGCTCCGCATTCCCGAAGCCCTCGCCGCCATTCTGGTGCAGCGCGGCCTCGCCGAGCCGGCGCACGCCAAGGCGTTCCTGCGACCCGATCTCGAGCGGCTCACCGATCCGCACTGCTTCGCCGACATGCCCGCGGCGCTCGATGTGCTCGTTCGCGCGGTGCGCGATCGCCGGACGATTCTCGTCCACGGCGATTACGACGTGGATGGGCAATGCGGCGCCGCGATGCTCACCCGCATTCTGCGCAGCGCCGGCGCCACCGTGCACGCGTTCGTGCCGCATCGCATTCGCGACGGCTACGATTTTGGCCCTGCGGGGCTGGCTGCAGCGCAGCGGGTCGGTGCGGGGCTGATTATCACGTGTGACTGCGGCATCACCGCTGTTGGCGCCGTCGCCGCCGCCCGCGCCGCCGGAATCGACGTCATCGTAACGGATCATCACCTGCCGGGCGACGAGCTGCCGCCCGCCAACGCGGTGCTCGATCCGCGGCGGCCCGATTGTCAGTCGGAAGACAAGAACCTCTGCGGCGCGGGCGTCGCGTTCAAGCTCGCGCAGGCGCTGGTTCAGGTGTTGGGGCTTTCTCCCAACCTGCCGCTGCATTTTCTCGATTACGTCGCGCTCGCGACGATCGCCGACGTCGTGCCGCTCGTCGGCGAGAACCGCATCCTGGCGCGCTACGGCCTCAAGATGCTCGCCGACTCGCGCTGGGTCGGACTCCGCGCGCTGGTCGAGACGGCGGGACTCGCCAAACGGCCCCTGCGTGCCGCGCACGTGGGGTTCATCATCGCGCCGCGACTCAACGCCGCCGGCCGGATCGGCGACGCGAACGATGGCCTGCGGCTGCTGTTGACCGAAGACGCGAAAGAGGCCGGGACACTGGCGCGCGAGCTCGAGACGATCAACGCCCGGCGCCAGGAAATGGACCAGCTCATCCTGGACGAAGCGATCGAGCTCGTCGAGAAAACTCTCGATGCGGCCGACGCCGCCATCGTCCTCGGCGCCGACACGTGGCATCCGGGCGTGATCGGCATCGTCGCGTCACGACTCGTGGAGCGCTACGGCCGGCCCACCTTCCTGATCGGGTGGGAGCCGGACGGCGAGCTCGGCCGCGGCTCCGGGCGCAGTATCGCGGGCTTCGACTTGCACGGCGCGCTGCATCGGGTGGGAACACACCTCGAGAAGTATGGCGGTCACACGATGGCGGCCGGCTTCACCATCCGGCGCGATCGCTTCGAAGCCTTCCGCGTCGCGTTCCTGGGCGTCGCGGGCGAGCTGCTGACGCCCGACGACCTCGCGCCCAGCCAGCGAATCGACCTCGAGCTGCCGCTCGACAAGGTGAGCGAAGAGCTGGAGCGTCTCATGCGGCATCTCGAGCCGTGCGGAGCCGGCAATCCGGCGCCCGTGTTCGGGGTCCGCAATGCGCGTGCTGTGGGAGCGCGACGGGTGGGAACCAATCACCTGCGCTTTACGCTCGATGACGGCAAGGCGCTGCTTCCCGCGATCGGATTTCGCTGGGCCGATGCCGTACCCGAGGACTGGCTGACGAACCCGCTGGACGTGGCATTCAGACTCGAACGGGATGACTGGCAGGGCAGGGTAACGATTCAGGCGCGAGTCGCGAGTCTTGCTCCGCATCATAGCGGGTGAATTCCGCGGCCGCCGTCTCAGGGCACCGGCGGGACGGCTGGTGCGACCGACGGCCGATCGGGTCAAAGAAGCCTGGTTCAGCATTCTGCAGCAATCGATTCCGGATGCGCGGGTGCTGGATTTGTTTGCCGGTTCCGGCGCGTTGGGTTTCGAGGCGCTGTCACGCGGCGCGGTTTCAGTCGATTTCGTCGAGCATCATCGAGCCTCACTCGCGGCGCTGAAAACCAACGCGGAGGCCCTCAAGGTGGAAGATCGCGTGACGATTCACCGCATGGACGCGCTGCGGTTCGCCGAACGCCTTCAGCCCGCACAGTACGACGTCGCATTTGCGGATCCGCCCTACGCCGGGGACGACGCGGCCGAGCTGGCGCGCATATTCAAGGCATCCGCGTTTGCGCGTGTGTTCTCGATAGAGCATTCCGCGGATCAGACGATTGAGGGGGACGACACGCGCCGCTACGGGGATACAGCGATCACCTTTTTCTACGCACCCCTACCGCCCC
>DASZNX010000118.1:0-9695 GCA_035551075.1 Gemmatimonadales bacterium
CCGCGAGACTTACGGAAAGGAGCGCCACAAATCCCAGGAACCAGTCGAAGCCGAGGTGGATCATCTGCTTCGCGTACTGCGCAATGAGGATGGGGCCGCCCACCTCACGCGTCGACGCCTGCCCGGTGAGCAGGCGCTTGAACGAGGTAATGATCCCGACGAGCTGAGAGATGGTCTGCTCGAGGCCATCGGCGATGGACGCGCCGATCCCCACCGGCACGCGGACAATCGGACCACGCGGATCGGGGCTCGCGCCGATGAGGCCGATGGTCACCGTCTTCCCCGCACTGTCCGTCTGTTTCTCCGCTTCCGGCACCACGGTGATGTGCAGCAGCGAATCGTGCCGCACCACATCGAGCGCGAGCCGGCGATTCGGGCTGCTGCGAATCCGGCGCACCATCTCTTCCCAGGAGCGGATGGTGTCGCCATTCGCCCGCACAATGAGGTCCCCGGCCTGGAGACCGACCTTCGCCGCCGGCTGCCCCGGATTGACGACGCCAATGGTCGGCGGCAGCAGCGGGTGAATCGCGTCTACGGTTTCTTCGCGCCCGTGTTTGTCGCCGTGCCGGAACGTGACGACGAGCGGCTCCTCGCGTCCGGCGACGTCGATCCGCAGCGTGTCGGGACCGTCCACCAGGCGTTCCTGCAGCTCATTCCACGTCCGGATCGTCTTGCCATTGATGCGGACAATCTTGTCGCCGTGCTGCAGCAACCCCAGTGCGCGGGCTTCGGCGGGCAGACGCGCGACCTCGACCGAGTCGATCGGTTGGTTCGCGAGACGCGTCTGGCCGAGCGTGAGCGTAAGCCCGGTGTAGATGACCCACGCGAAGACCAGGTTCATCGTCACGCCGGCGAGAATGACCGCCATGCGCGCCCAGACCGACTTGTTCTCGAACGATCGCGCCGGATCGATCGCGGTGGATGCCTTGCCCCCCTCCAGCTCGCCGACCATTCCTTCTTCTTCCATGCCGGCCATTTTCACGTAGCCGCCGAGCGGAATCCACGAAATCCAGTACTCCGTCTCGCCCCGTTTGAAGCGAACGAGCGGTTGGCCGAAACCGAGCGAGAAGCGCAGCACCTGGATTCCGACGATCTTCGCGATGACAAAGTGGCCGAGCTCGTGCACGAAGATCAGCGGACCGAGCGCGAGCAGGAAGGCGACGAGCATCACGAGCATGCCGCCTCCTGGGCGAGCCGGCGCGCTTCCGCGTCGGCCGCCAGCACTCCGGCCAGGGTCGTCGCATCACCGGGGCGCGCGCTCGCGAGCACCCGCTCGAGAATCTCGGCGATCTTGCCGAACGGAATCCGCTCATCGAGAAAGAGCTGCACTGCCACCTCGTTGGCCGCATTGAACATCGCGGGTGCCGTCCCACCGCGGCGCGCCGCCTCTCGGCCGATCGCGTAAGCCGGAAAGCGCTCGAGCGGCACCGCCTCGAAGGTCAGCGTCCCGGCCGCGACTGGATCGAACCGCCGCACGCCGCTGTCCGGCACCCGCTCGGGATATGTTAACGCGTAGAGAATCGGCAGCTCCATCGTTGGGAACCCGACCTGCGCGAGTACCGAGCCATCGACGAATTCGGCAAACGCGTGAATCACCGACTGCGGATGGATCACCACGTCGACTTGTTCATACTCCACATCGAACAAAAAGTGGGCTTCGATCACCTCGAGCGCTTTGTTGACCAGCGTCGCCGAATCGACGGTGATTTTCTTCCCCATCGTCCAGGTCGGATGCTTGAGCGCCTCGGCCACGGTCGCCTGCGAGACCCGCTCCGGCCCCCAGGTACGGAACGGCCCTCCGGACGCCGTGAGAATGAGACGGGCCAGCTCCGTCGGGCGACGACCCGTGACGCACTGTAACACCGCGCTGTGCTCCGAATCGACCGGCACGATTTCACCGCCGCCCTCGCGCGCAGCCCGCGTCACCAGCTCGCCCGCCATGACAAGCGTCTCTTTATTCGCGAGCGCGACCCGTTTGCCGGCGTGGAGCGCGGCCAACGTCGCCTCGAGTCCTGCCGCGCCGACAATGCCGTTGACCACGATGCGCACGTCTGGATGGGTCGCGGCTTCAACAAGACACTCAACGCCCCTACGCATCCCGTTTCCCGCATCCCGTTTCCCGTGCCCCCCCCCCGTGTCCCGTGTCCCGCCATTCACCAGTCCAACGAAGGCCGGTTGCCATTCTTTTTCCTGCTCGGCCAGCAGGTCTTTGTTGGAGTGGCCCGTGATCGCCACGACACGAAAGCGCTCGCGCTGCCGCGCCAGCACCTGGAGAGTCGATCGGCCGATCGAGCCCGTCGAGCCGAGTACCGCGACGCCGACGCTCATATCACGCCGAACATACGGTACAGTCCGGCCGCAGCGGGGATCACGAAGTACAGCGAGTCGAGTCGATCGAGCACGCCGCCGTGTCCCGGGATGAGCGTTGACGAATCCTTCAGGCCCGCCTCGCGCTTAAAGAGTGATTCGGCGACATCGCCGACCTGCCCCACAATGGACACGGCGAGCCCGAACAGCAACAGCTCCCCCGTGGAAAAGCTCCAGCCCTGCCGGTTGAGCACGAATTTGCCGAGCGCGAGCGCCGCGATCACGCCGCCGAGCGTGCCGCCGATCGCGCCGGCCTGCGTCTTCTTGGGCGAGAGCACGGGCGCGAGCTTCGGGCCCCCGACTGCTTCCCCCACGGCCATCGCGGCGGTATCGCAAATCCAGGTGATGACGAGCGGAAACAGCGTGAGGAGCACATAGGCGGCGGGACGGGTCACGGCCTGACTGCCGTGGCGGATCGCGATCAGGAACGCGAGCAGCCCCGACGCGTACAGACAGCCGAACACCGTGACCGATACGCTGGTGAGCGGCCGCCCAGTCGGCCCACGCCGCGCCATTGCGATCACCATCGTCGCCATCAGCCACAGCGCGCCGAGGTACAGCGTGGGCTCCGCCCAGTGCAGCTCAGATCCTTTCGCCCAGTAGGCAAGCAACGGAATGCCGGCCGCGGCGAGCCAGCCGGTCCGATCGAGCGGCTCGAATCCCTGCCGCCGCCCAAAGTCGTAGACTTCGCGCGCGCCCAAGACGCCGAGGACTGCGAGGGTCGCCGCGAGCACCCAGCCGCCGATCCAAACGATGGCAATGACCGCGGGGATGGCGATCGCCGCCACGATGATGCGCTGCACCAGGTTTTTCGAGGGCATCAGGACGCGGTGACTTTGCCGAACCGGCGATCGCGTCGCTGATAGTCGAGGATGGCGTCGAGCAACGTGCGCCGGTTGAAGTCCGGCCACAACACGGGTGTGATATACAGTTCGGTGTAGGCGAGCTGCCACAGGAGAAAATTGGAGAGCCGCTGCTCGCCGGACGTGCGAATCAGGAGATCGGGATCGCCCCAGGGCGCCGTGTAGAGCTTGGCCCGCAGCGCGTCTTCATCGATGTCCTCGAGTCGCTTCGTACCCTTCAACACTTCCTCGGCGAGCAACCGGGCCGCGCGCGCGATCTCGCCGCGGGACGAATAGGAAATGCAAAGATTGAGCGACAGCTTCTGGCCGGCTGCGGTCTCGCGCTCGGCGCGCTCAACCGCTGCGCGCCCACCCGTCGTCAGGCGACTGCGATCTCCCAGCACGTGGACCGCGACGCCCTGCTCGCGCAGCTCGGCGACCTCGCGCGCGATATACTCCTCGAGCAGCTCCATCAGCGCCGAGATCTCGGTCGCGGGCCGGCTCCAGTTCTCTTCCGAAAACGCGAACAGCGTGAGGACCTCGACACCGGCCTCGATCGCCCCCTCGACCGCTTCGCGCACCGCCTTCATCCCGGCGCGATGGCCGAACGGCCGGGGCAGCCGGCGCTCAGCCGCCCAGCGGCCGTTGCCGTCCATGATGATGGCGACATGACGCGGAATCGGTCCAGGCAGCATCAGACTTCCATGATCTCCGCTTCTTTGGCCTTCACCGCGGCGTCGACTGCCTTGAGATGATCATCGTGCAGCTTCTGCACGTCCTTCTCCGCATGCTTCTGGTCGTCGGACGAGACATGCTCGGTCTTCTTGATCCGGTTCATCGTCTCGGTGCGGGCGTGCCGGATCGCGACGCGGCCTTCCTCGGCGAACTTGTGGACGACCTTCACCAGCTCCTTGCGGCGCTCTTCCGTGAGCGGCGGAATCGGAATGCGGATGATCGTGCCGTCGTTGGCCGGCGTGAGCCCGAGATCGGAGGCGAGGATGCCCTTCTCGACCGCTTTGAGGAGGCTCCGGTCCCAGGGCTGCACCGTCAGCAGCTTGGGCTCGGGCGCGGCGACGCTGGCGACCTGCGTGAGCGGCATCTCATTGCCGTAGGCCTCGACGCGCACCAGATCGAGCAGCGACGTGGTGGCTTTTCCCGTGCGCACGGTCGCGAATTCGCGCTTCACCGCTTCGACCGCTTTGTCCATCAGCTGTTTGGCGTGCTTGACGTGATCGGTGAGACCGGCAGCCGGTGCAGGAGTCATTGGACGATCGTGCCGACGCGCTCTCCGGCCAGGACCCTGGCCGTGGCGCCGGGCTGGTTGATGTTGAACACCACGATGGGGAGCTTGTTCTCCTTACACAACCCGAATGCGTTTGCGTCCATCACTGCATACCCTTTGACCAGCGCCTGCTGAAATGTGAGCGACGGCAGAAATTTCGCCTGCGGATCCTTCTTGGGATCGGCCGTGTAGATGCCGTCGACGTTGGTCGCCTTGAGGATCACCTGTGCTTCCATCTCGAGCGCGCGCAGCACCGCCGCCGTATCGGTCGAGAAGTACGGATTGCCCGTGCCCCCCGCAAAGATGACCATCCGACCCTTCTCGAGGTGACGTACCGCGCGCCGCCGGATGTAGGGCTCCGCCAGCTCTTCCATGCGGATCGCCGTCATCACGCGCGTATCGACGCCCTTCTTCTCCAGAATATCCTGCAACGCCAGCGCGTTGATGATGGTCGCCAGCATGCCCATATAGTCGGCCGAGACGCGGTCCATCCCCTGCTCGCTCGCCGCCGTGCCGCGCAGGATGTTGCCCCCGCCGATCACGAGACCGAGCTGCACGCCGGTGGCGGCGACGGACTTCAGCTCATCGGATAAGCGCTCGATGACGGCGAAGTCGATCCCGGAGACCCGCCCACCCGCGAACGCTTCTCCCGACAGCTTGAGCAGCGCGCGCTTGTAGGCGAGTCCCCCCTTCGTCACTTAATTGCCTCCGAGCTCGAAGCGGGCGAATCGCCTGACCTCCACCTTCTCACCCGTCTTGCCGGACAGCCCTCTCACGAGATCGCCGACCGTGACCTTGTCGTCCTTCACGAACGGCTGCTCGAGCAGCACGTTGTCCTGATAGAACTTCTTCAACTTGCCCTCGACGATCTTTTGCTTCACCGCGTCAGGCTTCTTTTCCTCGGCCACCTGCGCCGTGTACACGCGGCGCTCGCGCTCCACGATGTCCGCCGGAACGTCCTCGATCCGTACGGCGATGGGCTTGGCGGAGGCCACGTGCAGGGCGATGTCCTTCGCGAGCTGCCGGAATTCGGCGGTGTTCGCGACAAAGTCCGTCTCCGAGTTGAGCTCCACCATCGTCGCGACTTTGCCGTTGAAGTGGAGATAGATCTCGATCACGCCCTGGCCGGCCGCGCGGTCGGCACGCTTCTCGGCGCGCGCGGCGTACTTCACCCGCAGCAGCTCCTCCGCTTTCGCCAGGTCGCCGCCCGCCTCCTCGAGCGCCTTCTTGCAATCCATCATGCCCGCGCCGGTCTTGGCGCGGAGCTCGGCCACCAATTTTGCCGGAATCTCTTTCACTGTCGTCATTGCTTCCTTTCACTCCTCACAAAAACGCCGCCCTCGCGCCGTGTGGCCCGGGGCGGCGGTCGGTTGTTCATCCAGCTCGAGTTGTTACGCCTTCTCCCCGCTGACGGGTTCAGGCGGCGCCGGCGCTTCCTCCGACTTCATCCGAGCCGCGATCGCCTCCGGCTTCGGCCGCCGCTTGCGACGCGCCGGCCGCTTCTTCCGGTCGCCGTCAACGTCCGCTTCGCCGGTCTCGGTCGAATAGGTCGTTCCTTCCGCTTCCTCACCAGTGCCGGCCTCGCGCAGCGGCATCTGGCGCCGCGCTTCCCCGATCACGTCGGAAATCGCGTTCGTGATCAATGAGACCGCCCGGATGGCGTCGTCGTTACCCGGGATCGGCACCGTGATCAGATCGGGATCGGCGTTCGTATCGACGATCGCGACGACCGGAATCCCCAGCTTGTTCGCCTCGGCGACCGCGATGCGCTCTTTTTTCGCATCGACGACGAAGAGGGCGCCGGGCAGCCGGCCGAGGTTCTTGATGCCCGCAAGGTTCTTGTCGAGCTTCGAGCGCTCGCGGTCGAACAACAGCTGCTCTTTCTTCGTGTAATTCGTGAAGTCGCCGTCGGCTGCGCCCTGCTCCAGCTCCTTGAGCCGCTTGATCTGCTTCTTGATCGTCTGGAAGTTCGTCAGCGTCCCACCGAGCCAGCGCTCCGTGACGTAAAACGCGCTGCACCGCTTCGCTTCCGCTTCCAGAATGCCCTTGAGCTGCTTCTTCGTGCAGACAAAGAGCACGCCTTCGCCCTTCAAGACGACAGCGCGCAGCAGCTCCTGAGCGGCTTCGAGCTGCCGCATCGTCTTCTGCAGATCGATGATGTAGATGCCGGACCGTTCGGCGAAGATGAAGCGCCGCATCTTGGGATTCCAGCGGCGCGTCTGATGGCCGAAATGGACACCTGCTTCCAACAATTCCTGCAACTGAGGCTGAGCCACGCTAATCCTTTCCTTGGGTTATTCCGCCGTCACCTTCATCTCTCAAGTCCACCCCGTAGGGACCCAGACTGAGATCGGGTGACGTGTGAGTTTGGTGCGTGGTTCGTGGTGCGTAGTGCGTGGGACCACGTACCACGCACCACGTACCACGCACGTTTTTACCGCTTGCTGAACTGGAATCTCTTGCGAGCGCCAGCACGCCCAGGCTTCTTGCGTTCCACGGCGCGTGGATCGCGAGTGAGCAGCCCTTGCTCACGCAACTTCTTGCGATGCCGATCATCTGCCAAGACGAGCGCCCGGGCAATCCCGAGACGCAGCGCGCCGGCCTGGCCGGTCAGCCCGCCACCGACCACGCGAGCCTTCACATCGAAGGCGCCGAGCGTATCGGTCGCGGTGAACGGTTGCTGAATGTGCGATACGAGCGAGGGCCGCGGGAAATAATCGCCCAGCGTGCGCCCGTTGATGCTCCATTTGCCGGATCCCGGCGTCAGGTACACGCGCGCGATGCCAAGCTTGCGCCGTCCGATCGCGTGCCACCGCAACTCCGGTGTGGCAACCGAGCTCATTTGACCTCCACGAGCGGCTGCGGCTGCTGTGCCGCGTGGGGGTGCTCCGCACCGGCGTACACCTTCAACATCTGTTTCACGTGCTGGCGCGAGAGTGTGGTCTTCGGCAGCATACCCCACACCGCCCGCTCGATTACGCGCTCCGGATGCTTGTTGATCACTTTCGAAACCGGCGTAAACCGTTCGTGGCCCATATACCCCGTGTGGCGGAAATAACGCTTCTGCTCCGTCTTGCGACCGGTCAGCTGCACCTTCTCCGCGTTGATGACGATGACGAAATCGCCGCCGTTGATGTGCGGCGTGAACGTCGGCTTATGCTTGCCACGCAGCACCTGCGCGATTCGGCTGGCGAGCCGGCCGAGCGGCTGATCGGCCGCGTCGACGAGCCACCACCGGCGCTCGATGTCCTCTTTCCGAAGCGAAAAAGTCTTCATTGCCCCACATAAGTTTCTGGTGTCAGGTGCCTGGGGTACCTGATCTCTGACACCAAGCACCCGGTTTTAGGCAGACGCGAACTCTAACCGAGGCGTAACGCTCTGTCAACTCAAGGGTTGGGTGAGTGTTACAAGGAGGGCGCCCTTCTCTACTCGGTCGCCCGGCTTCACGTGTACCCGCGCCACCACGCCACGGGTCGTCGCGCGCAGCTCGTTTTCCATTTTCATTGCCTCGACAACGACCACACCTTCGCCGGCCTCGACCACCTGCCCCTCGCTCACCTCGACGCGGACGACCAGGCCCGGCATCGGAGCCCTCACGACGCCACCGGCCGCGGCCTTCCTCCCTTGCCCGGTTAGCGCCTCGATCTGCTTCGAGCGGTCATCCTGTATTTCGGCTTCGAGCCGTTCCCCCGCCCCGCCAAGCGCCCAGCGCCGCGCGTCGTTGTCGAGCCGCTGAGCGGCGACGGTCCAGGAATCCTTGCCGAGCAGCAGATGAATCAGGGGCGTCCCGGGGATCGCCGCCCAGTGCGTCTCGAGACGATCGCCGTCGACGGTCACGGCACCGCCCTCGACGTCGATGACGTAGGTATGAGAACGGATGGTGACGTGGTATCTCATGCGGCTTCCAATACCACGACGGTTTCCACATGCGCGGTTTGCGGAAACAAGTCGAATGCCCGCACTGCCTTGACCACGTAATTCACGTTCAATCGCGCGAGATCGCGGGCGAGGGTCGCCGGATCGCATGAGATGTACACCAGCTTCGCAACCGGGTCCGCGGTGAGGCGGAGGGTCACGTCCCAGTGCAGTCCCGCCCGCGGTGGATTCACGACGACGGCGTGCGGCGGTGGGAGACTCGGCAACACGTCCTCGGCGCGGGCCGCGATGAAGCGCGCAGCGGGCAAGCGGCCGCGACCCCAATTCACGGCTTTCTCATCGGCATCGACACTCACGACGCTGGCGCCCGCGTCGACCAGCAGCGCCGCGGTATCCCCGATGCCGCCATAGAGATCCCAAATCGTCTGCGCGCGCACATCGCCAAGCTGGTCCACGGCCCAACGACGCGCGAGCGCTCCCATGCTCGGATTCACCTGTTCGAATGCCGTTGCGGGGAATCCGGTTGACGGTCCGGCCATCACGCGGGCCGCGCCGTCCACCGGCTGCCACCAGCACACGACCTCGTCGCCGAGCGCCCTGCGCAACTCTTCGGCATTCAGCCACGGCTCGCCCGCCGACTCGGCGATGATGTGGCGACCTCCATCGCGGTCGAGCCGCAGCGTGAGCCGCGTGAGGGGCTGCGGCAGCATGGCAAGCTTGCTCCGCAGCTCGCGCCACAACCCCATGAGCTTGAAGTCAGTGATATGACAATCCGCGAGCGGGAATACGAAGTTCGGCCGATCGTACGGATGCAAACCGATTGCCTTCGCCGCCCCTTTGCCGCGGCCTTTCACCGCCAGAGAGATTTTCGATCTATAGCGCCACTCCTCGAGCGCTTCCACAATCTCGGGATCCTCGACTTCGAGTTTTCCAATCCGGCGCAGCGCATCGCCGACAATGGCTCGCTTGGCCGAGAGCTGCGTATCGTACGCGACGTGCTGAAGCTGGCAGCCACCACAGTGATCGTGGACGTAATGCGGACAGGGCGGTTCCACGCGGGCGGGACTCGTGGCGACGATCTCACCGACTTCGGCGCGCGCGAACTTCCGATGTCCCTCAAACGATCCCTCCCGCATCCGAATACGATCTTCGGGAGCCGTTCGCGGGATGAAGACGACACGTCCGTCGCCGAGACGTCCGACTCCATCACCCCCGGCGGCAATCTTCGAAATCGTCACGAGGTCCATCACTCCAAATCGCCTCGGAGGCTTTCACGACGCGCTTCCACCACCCAGGGCGATGGCTCAGCTCGTGCGACCCGTCCCTCT
>DASZNX010000119.1:0-7720 GCA_035551075.1 Gemmatimonadales bacterium
AACCCAGCATTTCCCCGATTCACCGAATCACGCGAACTTCCCGTCGACCATCCTCCGTCCCGGACAGCGCTATCGTTCTCGCACGGTGATGACGTTCTCAGTCGCTCGCGGCAGCTGAAGGGGCCGCACCCGCCCCCTTGGTCGCGGCGGGGATTTGATAATCGAACAATTCCGCCGGACTAATCCGAAGGGCACCGCACAGTCGCTCGAGAGTATCGGCGTGAATGAGCTCGAATCGGCCGTCCTTGCGCGTTAAACGGTAAATCGTATTCAGGCTGAGGCCGGTGTACTTCGCGAGCGCATAGCCGGTGAGGCCCCGCTCTTGGAGGATCTGACGTAACCGCAAACGCACCAATCCCTTACGGCGCATGTGGACTTTCTGGCCGCGATACTGGGACACCCGCCCCCCTCTTCGACGCCTGAAAAGCGAATTGTAAATCATATCACAACCGTATCTGCAAGTGTCACAGGCAGGCCGTGGGTCATATCACATCCTCGTCTAATATAACACATAGGTTTGTGATAGCCAGCGGGCGATTATAACACACTGCGAAATACGACGAAACTAGCAGTCTGCTTGGTAGGACGGCGTGAAGCCCTACGGTACAAGTCATTTCCAACCTTGGAGATAGCATCTTGACCCCGTTTGGCAGGGGTCCTGCGATACCGGGACTTCTGCTAGGGACAAAGGAGAAGTGTGTGAGGAACCGCGCAGGCTTCACGTTTATCGAAATCTTAATCGTGATGATCATTGCCGGCTTGGTGTACGCCATTTCCGCCAAGTCGGTGCGCGGAGCATTCCTTGCAGCCTCGCGCCGCGCCGCCACGCGTGAAGTGACATCCTATCTCTTTCGCGCGCGGACGATCGGCATTCAACAAAGCCGCCGCACCTGGCTCGTGCGCAACGGCAATACGCTGAAAATCGTGGTGGACTCCGCCGGCACCAAGGTGCAGGTGGGCACCATCATCGATATGAGCGCCCGCTACAACGTCACCCTGTCGGCGACGCCGAAAGACAGCATCGAGTTCGACCCGCGCGGCTTCGTCGTCGTGCCGGCGTCCACGCCGAAGCTCATCGTCAACCTCGGAACCGGAGTTGATACCCTGTGCGTGACCGGCTTGGGACGCATCGCCGTGAGGGGATGCTAATGACCATTCGGCGCTTTCTCGTTCGTGCGCGTCGGGCGCTTCGCCGTAAGGGTGCCTCCCGTCGCGGCTATACGATCGTCGAGCTCCTCGTCGCCGTGATGGTCTTCTCCATCGGCCTTCTGGCGATGGCAGGCACGGCCTCGCTCATCATGATGACGATCGCGGGCTCTCAGACTCGCAACGTCGCGGCCGCAGTGGCAGAATCGCGGTTCGAGTCGCTGCGCGCGCAGACTTGCACCGCTCACGCCAGCGGTACCGCCGTGACGCGCGGCCTCCGCGAGGACTGGAGCGTCAAGCCGCTCGCGCGCGCCGATGACGTCACCGTCGTCGTGACCATGCTCAGCAATCATCGCGTCCGCACACAAGCGTTCCGGAGTTACCTGCCATGCTCGTGACGATGCGGCGGCGCCGTTCGGCGGCGGGCTTCACGCTCGTCGAGATCCTCGTGGTCCTGATCTTCATGGGGCTTTTCTCGGCTGCGATCGTGAAGTTGCTGCTGCGGCAGCAACGGTTCTATAACAGCACGTCGGAGCTGATTCAGACGCGTCAGCAGATCCACCAGGCCGCGTTCATGCTGCCCGGGGAGCTGCGGGGCATCTCGCGGCTGGGGTCGGACATCTCGGTGATGACGGATTCGTCGATCGAGTTCCGCTCCGTATTCGGCACTTCGGTGGCGTGTCTCGTGAACGTCGCGGGTTCTTGGGTATCGACGGTCCCCGTGCAGCTCCTCAAGGGCTCCGTCATGAGCAATTGGAAGGTGCTGCCCGCGGTGAACGACTCGGTAGCAGTCTATGACGATGGCGCCACCATCAGCCAGTCAGACGATTCGTGGCGCCTGGCGCGCATCACCGCGGTCGCTGCGAAGACCGGGAACGTCGCGGGCGTCGGGTGCCCCAGTTCGACTGGCCTCACCCAGGCGGCCGATCTCACGGTGAGCAATCCCAGTTATCAGCTCACCATTTCACCCGCGCCCCTGGCGACCACGATGCCGGGAGCGGCGATCCGGTTTTTCCGTCGCGTGCACTACAGTCTGTGGAAGTGGGCGACCGATGGAAACTGGTACCTGGCCTATTACGACTGCGTGCCCAACCGGGTCCCGGTTTGCAATACTCCGCAACCCATTGCCGGGCCGCTCCGTCCCTATGCGGCGCCGGGCACGACGAGCGGTTTGGAGTTCACCTACTACGACTCGACGGGTGTCGTGACCGCGACGAAGACTCTGGTCGCGCGCATTCGCGTCGTGATCCGAGGGCAGGGGCAGACGACGATCAACCTGAGCGGTGCGGCAGCGCTCCCGCTGCGCGATTCTCTGCGCGTCGAGGTCAGCCTGCGCAACCGCAACTGAGAGCCGAGGAACGTATGCAGTGGACTCCAAAATCAGAGCGCGGCGTGGCGTTGCTGGCGGCCTTAGGCGCCATCGTGCTGATCGGGATCATCATTGCCGGGGTGCTCTTCTCCGTGACCCAGGACTACCGAATCAGCGACAACGCCCTGCGCCAGACGCGCGCAACGTCGACCGCCGAGCTGGGTCTGAACCGGATCATCGTCGAATGGAATGTGGCTGATAACCAGCGGCTCAAGGCCGGCGATACGTTGAAGCGCGCGTTCACGACGTCGGGCGGCGGCATCGCCAACGTGACCGTGACGCGGCTTCCCGGCTTGTATTTCTGGGCGGTCTCGGAAGGGATGGCGGGCGACACCCGCAGTACCTTCGTCGCGCGCCGGCGGTATGGCGTGCTGCTGCGGCTGGATATTCCCCAGATGAATATCCTCGGCGCCATCACGACGCAGGGTACGAACATGACGATCAACGGGAACGTGAACGTGAACGGCAACGACGCCTCACCGGCGACGTGGGCGAACTGCACGACCGGCGGCAACGTGGCGGGCGCGGCAATCTCACCGACGACTACGGCGACGGTCAACGGCAGCGTCACGATCAACGGCAACCCGCCGTCCACCACGACGCCGCTCGCCGCCGACACGAATACGTACTTCAACTACGGCAGCCAGAATTACCAGTCCCTGGCCGCCGCGGCGAACTTGACCTATCCGGGCGGTACGCACCTCAACGGCGTCCAGCCGATCGTCGCCGGCGGCACGTGTACCGTGAGCGCGAACCCGGCCAACTGGGGCGAGCCAAACCACGCGACACCGGCCAGTCCATGCGAGACCTACTTCCCTATCATTCACGTCCTGGGAGACTTGCAAGTGAACACCGGCCGAGGGCAGGGGATCTTGCTCGTGGATGGAGACGCGACCTTTTCGGGTAACTTCGAGTTCACCGGGGTCGTCATTGTGCGCGGCGGACTCAAGATGTCGGGCACCGGAAACAAGATCGTCGGCGCCACAATGGCGGCGAGTGTCTCGGTGGACGACAACGTCTCCTTGAGCGGTAACACGTCCGTTCAGTATTCGTCCTGTGCACTGATCTCGGCGCTTTCCTCGAACGCCTATCCTAAAGCGGCGCGGCAGCGCGGCTGGGTGGACGTGTTCTAACCGGCGGTGCTACGGCGCTCGCGGTCGGGAGGAGCATCGGATCCCCACCGCGAGCGCCGGTAGAAATCGATCCCGAAACTCCGCTTACCGCGCCGCACGCAGCACGCCACACGCGCGACGTTTCACGTTGCCGCGCAATCTAATACGCACTCGCTCGGGCTTAATGCCGACGCACTGAACGCTCTCCGGATCGTCGGGTATCCCACAGTTACTCGACCAGGAGAATTCAATGCGAATGCATCACATCATGGCTGCGCTGCTGATCGTTCCCGTCGCATGGGCGACGAACGCAGCGGCACAGGACACCACGCAGTCGCGGAGTCGCGACAGCGCGAACCAGACGAATCCGTCCAGCAACCAATACAACAATCAGAATCAGTACAGTAATCAGAATCAGTACAGTCGCGACACGATGGCGCCACAAAGCGATGAAGCGATTCTCATGAAGGTCCATCGGACGAATCAGATGGAGATCAAAGTGGGCCAGCTTGCCCAGCGCAACGGCTCGTCGTCCAAGGTGAAGTCCTTCGGCGCGCGCCTCGTCAAGGACCATCAGGCCGCCGATCAAAAGGTCACCGCGCTCGCGAAGAAGATGGGCGTGACGCTGGCCTCGATGGACTCGACCGGTGGCCGGGGTTATGGCCACTACGGCAAGAATCGCTACGGTGAGCGTCCCGATTCGATGCAGCGGGGAGATTCTGTTTCTCATCCGAGCGACCGCGAGGGGTATCCCCGGACCTATGGTCAGCGTGACACGACGCAGGGCCGCGACACGGCCTCCTATCCAGGTCGCGACACCTCGTATCGCCAGGGTTACATGCAGGGCGCCGATACGAGCCGGCACGAGATGGATGGCCGCGCGCAGCTGAAGCAGCTCGGAACATTGCACGGCGTTGCCTTCGACACTGCATTCGCCAACGCGATGGTGCAGGGACACGAGAAGGCCATCAGCATGCTGGAGCGGGCGCAGGACCAGGTTCAGAGCAGCGACCTGAAAGCGTTCATCACGAAGACGTTGCCGACGCTGCGGCAGCACCTGCAGATCGCGCAGTCGCTGACGTCGAGTGCCACGACCACGAGCAGCAGTCAGGAGCATTGATTCCTTTAGAGCGCGCCGGACGGGTTGTCCGGCGCCTCTGGCTCGTGGAGGAGGGAGAGCGATGACGATGGTGATCGACCCGGTCTGCGGGACGCAGATCGATAAGGAGAAGACCGCGGTGCAATCCAAGTTCGAGGGCCGTACGTATTTCTTTTGTTCGACGACCTGCGCGCGCGAATTCGAGAAGCAGCCGAGGGAGATTCTCGAGCACGATCGGAAGAAGAGGTGACCGATGCAGCGGCCAAATACCCGATTGAAACGTGGCGTCGTCGCGGGATTGCTGGCCGCGATAGCCGTGGCGGTATGGTTCTTCGTACTCGACTTCCTGTCGGGGCATCCGTTCGAAATACCGGCCGCCCTGGGGTCTTCGTTGCTGTTCGCAAAACCCGCGATCGAGTTCAGCGCGCGGACGATCCTGGGGTATCTGGTGTTTCATTTCGTGGCGTTCATCCTCACCGGCATTTTGTTTGTGTGGGTCACCGAGCGCCTCGAGCGGCGACCCTCCTTCATGCTGTTCGCCCTGCTGTTCGTGATTCTGGGCGAAGCGATCGGCCTTGCAAACCTCGCCAGCTTCGCGCAGTGGGGACTGGGATCACTCGGCATCTGGTCGGTGACGGTGGCCAATCTGCTCGGGATCGCCGTGATGGGGTGGTACATCTGGGCCACTCATCCCATTCTGCGACACTTCGGCGAGCAACCACCGCCGGCGATACGCGTCTGATCTCTTGACGGCTCTCCGGGGATGGGTTACAAACCATCTCCGCTAGTGGAGCCGGGCAATCACATCATGAATCCGTTGCTGCGGTGCACAGCCTGCGCGGTGGCGCTGTGTTGCGCCTCCGCGGCAGTCGCCGTGCTGCACGGGCAGTCGGCGGATACGACCAAGGCCTACACCCTTCCGCCCGCCACCGTCTCCGTAACCCGCACCACGCTGCCGCTGACCAAGGTGCCGCAGTCCATCGCAACGATCGACCGCGACGCCATCAGTCGCGCCCGGCCGACGTGGGGCCTCGATGAAGCGCTCGGGAATATCCCGGGAGTGTATGCCGCGAATCGCTACAACTTCTCGCAGGATCAGCGCATCTCCATTCGTGGCTTCGGCAGCCGCTCGGCGTTCTCCGTCCGCGGAATCAAGATCCTGGTGGACGGCATTCCACAGACGCTGCCCGACGGACAGAGCCAGCTCACCAATCTCGAGCTCGGCGAGGCCGATCGGATCGAGGTGCTGCGAGGCTCGGCTTCTTCGCTGTTCGGCAACGCCACCGGTGGCGTGATCAGCATCTGGACGAATCCGCAGCCGGTGACGCAAGTGCGCGAAGATGCGCGCATCGTGGCCGGTCGCTTCGGCGGCGGGGAGCGGCCCGATCGGAACTGGACGAAGTGGCAATCCACGACCGGTTTCCGCGTAGGCGAGGGAAGCGCGCAGGTGACCGTCTCTCGTCTGGATTACGAGGGCGAGCGCGATCACAGCGCCGCCGACCTGCGCATGTTGAACACCCGTCTCCAGGTGCCGCTCAGCAATGGCTGGTCCCTCGCCGTCGTGGCGGATTACGGGGATAATCCGCGCGCCGACAATCCCGGCTCGCTCACGATCACCGAGCTGCACACAAATCGCGATACTGTTCCGGTGGCGAATCAAAATCGCGACGCGGGCAAGGATGTGAGTCAGCTGCAGATCGGCACGACGGTACGCCACACACTGACGAATGGCGCGGAAGCGGCGGTCACGCTGTTCGGCGTCAGTCGTGATCTCAAAAACCCTATCACCACCACCTATATCGACCTGCAGCGCTTCGACTATGGCGCTCGCGCGAGCGTCACGTATCCCGCGCGCATCGGGTCCCTGGCCCAGCGGCTGACTGCCGGCCTCGACTTTCAACAGCAGCGGGACGACCGCAAGAATTTCAACTATCTCAACACGCCCGGGGATTCCGCCAAGCCCGATACCACCCGCTCACTCGATCAACTCGAGCACGTCACCGAGTTGGGGCCATTTGTGCAGAGCGCGCTCGAGTTGTCACCGCATGCGACGGTGACGGCCGGCCTGCGCTACGACTGGGTGAAGTTCACGGTCGCCGATCACCTCATCACGACGACGCCCCCGAATCCCGACGATTCAGGCGACCGGCTCATGCAACAGCTCTCAGGGTCATTGGGGATCACGGCGAATCCGTCGGCGTCAGTGACGGTCTACGGGAACGTTGGCTCTTCTTTCGAGACGCCGACAACGACCGAGCTGGCCAATTCTCCGACCGGAGCGGGCGGCTTCAATCCCGATCTCCAGCCACAAACCGCGCTGAACTATGAGCTCGGGGCCCGCGGCGCAATCGATGGTCGATTGGCTTACTCTGTCGCCATATTCCAGGCGGATGTGCGCAACGAGCTCATTCCTTACGCGAGCGTCCCGCCACGTTCCTACTACCGCAACGCGGGGAGCACGCGGCACCGCGGGATCGAGCTGGGTGGCGATCTGACAATCGCGCACGGTTTGAACTTCGCGGTTTCGTGGACCTATGCGGACTACCAGTATCGCAGCTATACCGTCGGCGCCTACACGCTGGATGGTCGGGCGATCCCGGGCGTGCCGAAGCACTGGCTGAACCTCGTGCTGCGGGCAGGTCGGACGAGCGGGACGGGCGAGACGAGCGGGACCGGACTGTTACACCGACTGTGGGCCGAAGTACAGCAAACCTACTCGTCGGATTTTTTTGTCAGCGACACGCTGAACACTCGCACATCTCCGTGGTGGGCGACTAATGTGCGCGTCGGCTGGGAAGGGCAGACGGAAGGCCGAGGGAGGGGAATGCGCTTCGCGCCGTTCATCGGGGTGAACAACGCATTCAACCACAAATACGTGAGCTCTGTCGTTATCAACGCGGCGGCGAACCGGTTCTACGAACCCGCGCCTGGCCGAAACGGCTATGTGGGCCTCTCGGTCGGCGCCGGTCGATAGCTAACGCCTCTCAAGAAAGG
>DASZNX010000120.1:0-18056 GCA_035551075.1 Gemmatimonadales bacterium
GCGTCAGGCGCGTTGACGATTGGTGGTGTCGAGTCTCTTGCGGGCCAGGTCGGTGTGCCGGCCGAGCTCGTGCGTCAGGCGGCAGATGCGATGCAGACGTCGTACAGGCCACCAGGCACGCTGCCGCCCAACACCGTCAACAACTGGGTCGCGGGACCGACCGAGTTCCTGTTCGAGCGCGTCGTGGATGGAGAGCTGCCCGAGGCAGAGTATGCCACCATCGTCGAAGAGATTCGGCGAGTGATGCACAACTCCGGGGTGGTGAGTCAATTCGGACGGTCGTTCTCCTGGACGACCGCACGCGGCCCTGGCCTGCGGCGTGAGCTGGAAGTCGCCGTCACCGTGCGGCGCGGGCAGACACGGATCACCGTCGCGGAGAGCATGGGCCAGACCATCGGGGCGGTGTTCGGCGGGATCGGCGGTGGGATGGGAGGCGGCGGGATGGGGCCGATCATCGGCGTCGGGGTCGGCGCCCTCCATCTCGCCGGACCTGCGGTCGTGGTCCTGATTCCGGTCTGGCTCGGCATCACCTACCTCACGGCCCGGACCGTCTACCGTCGGGTCAGCAGCAAACGACAGCGCGAGCTCGAGCATCTCGCCAATCGCCTGGCCGCGCTTGCGCAAGAGCTGGTGGAATTTCCGCAGAGACTTAAGCCGTAACCGCCGCACCTTCTCCGCGCGCAGGGTAAATGATGCATGACCACCCCGCACACAAAGATTACGCGCACTGTGTTCCACGTCGCCACGCGCGACGGAAAATGGGTCGTGACTCGTGAAGGCTATCCCAGCGGCGAGTTCGATTCGTTCGAGACAAAGCCGGAGGCTGTGGAGCGCGCGCGCCGTGAAGCGCAGCAGCAACAGCCCAGCCAGGTGAAGATCCACCGGACCGACGGTTCGATCGAAACAGAATTCACGTACGGCGGCGATCCGTACCCGCCGCGCGGCTGATTTTCAGAAACGCGCGCGCCACTCGAGGCGCGCGCCGCCCGGCTCGATCAGGAATTTCGGAGGGGCGAGCCCGAAGACGCGCCACTCGCCGTCGATGAGTTTCGCGCCGGTCACGCCAATGGCGGTCCCCATCAGCACGTCCGAAAGCCAGTGGCGCTGATCGTTGAGTCGAGACCACGCCGTGCCCGCAGCGAATGTGTACATCCCCGCACTGACCCAGGAATTATGGATCTCATGAGACAGCGATGTCGCGAGCGCAAAGGCCAATGTCGCGTGCCCTGAGGGAAATGCGTCGTTGCCTGAGAATGGCTTGAAGATGTAGGGATCGTCCGTGGTGTCGGGTCGCAGCCGGCCAACGGAGAGTTTGATCGCGGCGGTAGCGACTCCGGCAACGATGGCGGACGCCAGCACGCGCTCGCCGCTGCGCCGGAGCCGGTCATGTCCGCTGACTGCCCCGGTCAACGTGATGACGCCACCGATCCCAAAGACGACCGCCGGCTGGCCACCGGTGCGGAATATCGACGCAAGGTTATCGCTGCTCGAGGAGCGGTGGTCCTGCGTCCAGATGTTGACGCTTCGATCGGCGAGGCTGGCGAGCCCGACCGTCCCGACGACGCTCGCCACTTCCCACCACTGAACCACGTGGGGCGGGGGCGGGGGCGGCTGGGTGTCCTGGTGTTGCGCGAGCGACGCGACGACGAGCACTAATCTCAGCGTCACAGTTCCTCTCCTCCCGAACGGGTTAAGCCCATATCTCGCTTCGGGCGATCCAATCCGGAGTGGGACTCGAATACACTACGCGAGAAACCCGAACCCCCGAGGAGTAAACCATGCTGTCACTACTGCTCATTGCGGCGTTGGCGATGCAGTATCCGCAGCCCGCGCCGAAGCAGCCGACGACGACGCGGTCGAATCATGCAACGGCGAAGGATACGTCCGCTACGACCAGTCGTTCGGCGGCGATAGGTAAACAGGCTTTCCATGATCGTATGCGCGAGCTGTGGACTGACCATATCGTCTACACGCGCGGTCTCATCGTTAGCGCCACCGCCGGCTTGCAGGACACGGCTGAAGTTGCGCAGCGGCTGCTGCGCAATCAGGACGAGATCGGCGAAGCCATTAAGCCGTATTATGGCGACGCCGCCGGTACTCAGCTCGCCTCGCTGCTCAGAAATCACATCCAGCTCGCTGCCAAGGCGCTCACGACTGCCAAGGGCACGAGTACGGCCATGCAGCCTGGGATGTCGCAGACCCAGTATCAGTCCAATCAGTATGGCAGCGACACCAGCACGATGAAGTCGAGCTCGCAATATCCCGGAAACGTGAGTGCCCGCGTGGCCGACACCACCAAGTCGCGCAAGCAGGGGTCGCCTTCGGCCACCCCGCGTGCGGCCGACACGACGCGAAGCAAGCAGCCGGCAAACGCCCGCGTCACCGGTGACACGATGAGCCAGCGGCTTCCCAGCAATCAGTATGGTAACGCCCGGACGGACACGACGCAGCAGAGCGGCGTGTACGCGCAGGGCCAGCAATCTCAGTCCGGCCAGTATCAGACGGGTCAGGTGGATTCGACCCAGCTGAACAAGGCCATTGCTGACCTCAAGGCCAATGGCGACAGCATCGCGGAGCTCCTGGCCAAGGCCAATCCGCGTGGCTTCCCGAGCGAAACGCTCAAGGGCGCCATCGGGCAGCACATCACGTTGCTGCTGCAGGAAGTAACGGCGCACGTGAAGCGTGATTGGTCCGGCAGTATTGCGGCGTTCGATGAAAGTCTGCGTCAGGCCAGTCAGATGGCCGACATGCTGAGCGACGGCATCATGAAGCAGTTCCCAAGCCGCTTCAGCACCAAGGCGACGACCGTCTCCTCGCGGTAGCGCCCAGAACGCCTGCAGTGATCCCGCCGACCCCCCGAGCTTTTGGGCTCAGGGGGTCGGTGTGTGTTTTTTGGGTCTCAATATCGAGCGTGATCCGCACGTCGTGGCGCTCACGACAGAACGGCAAACGCGCCAACGGCCGCAATCAGCACGCCCAACGCAATCTTCACAGCCGCTGCCGCCGCGCGGCCCACGACGGCGCCCCACCCGGCGCGAGTTGCAACCCCTGCGTGCCGCGAATAGCTGTACTCGAAGAGCGCGGCGCCGACAAACGAGCCGACGAAAGCACCGATCACGCTTCCGATGACTGCAATTGGAACGCCGATGATCGCGCCGACCACACCACCGAGCAGCGCGCCCCATCCGGACCGAGTAGAACCGCCGTAGCGCTTCGCGAAGCGAAACCCGAGCCAGTTGTCGATGATCTCACCGGCAAACGCGATGCCCAGAACAATCGTGATGATGGTCACGCCGACGGTGCGAAAGCCGGTTAGCCATCCGTACGCCAGAATTCCACACACCATGACCCACAAGCCGGGGAGGCCGAGCGGGATCAAGCACAGACCGAGCGCGCAGCATGCAATCAGGAGCACCAATGCAACCGCATCCATGAATTCTCCAACTAGCGAAAGACGGTGCGCCACGTATTTTCTTGCGCTACTGGCAACGAATATCCCATTGTCAGGGGTGCAGGGTCCATGGCTGAGGAGAAGACACCGCACGTGCCAAAAGCCGGCGAATTTCTCGTGCTCCCAGATGGACGCCGTTTTGTCGTCGCTGAAACTCAGAACGGTGCTCGCGGTTGGTGGTTTCTCGCCACGGCGCAGGATGGCGGCTGCACGCTCCAAGGCAATCTGCAGCTCGAATGGGATTCGCAGGCAGAAGTTTGGCGGCCGGCCGGCGCCCGCGTGCCCGTTCCGCGTTCGATGACTAAACCGTCCCAACCCCGCCTGAGGCAGCTCGACTGAGGGTCGCTCCCCGCAAAGGCCGGGGAGGGGTAGATTTTATGCCATGGCACCCTCGCGCAGAAAGGGCGATGGGAAGGGAGACGGGAAGGGCAACGACCGGAAAGTAAAATCCACGGCCGGTGACCCACCGGCCAGTCCCACGATCGCGACTCTCACTGGCCCACATCTGGAGGACGTTGCTCCGGAAGCGATCCCGCAGCCGTCGCTCCCGTTCCCCGTAGTTTGCGTCGGCGCGTCCGCCGGCGGTCTCGAAGCCTTCACTCAGCTCCTCGAAGCCATGCCGACCGATACCGGAATGGCGTTCGTGCTCGTGTCGCATTTGTCGCCGTCATACGCCAGCCACCTGGCGGAGATTCTGTCCCGCGCGACACCGATGCCCGTGAACGAGGTCAAGGACGAACCGCGCGTTCAACCCAATCGCGTCTATGTGATCCCGCCGGACCGCAGCATGATCATCTCGAACGGCGTGCTCAAGCTGCTGCCCCGGCGCGAGGTGCGCGGCCAGCACCATCCGGTCGATCTGTTCCTCGAATCGCTCGCCGCGGATCAGCGGCACAAATCGATTGCGGTCATTCTCTCCGGCACGGGAAGCGACGGCACGCTCGGACTGGACGAGATCAAAGCGGCAGGCGGCATCACATTCGCCCAGGATCAAAGCGCTGCGTACGAGGGCATGCCGCGCAGCGCGGAGCTGGCCGGCTCGGTCGATTTCGTGCTGCCTCCCGCGGGCATCGCGCACGAGCTCACGGAAATCGCGCGGCACGCCTATGTGTCACCGGAGGCGCCGCCGCTGGCGCAGCCCCAGCCGACCGAGGCGCCGCACATCAGCCGCATCCTGAATCTGTTGCATCAGGCCATGGGCGTGGATTTCAGCCATTACAAAATGACCACGCTCAATCGCCGCATTGCGCGCCGGATGGCGTTGCAGAAGCTCGATGCGCTCGCCGATTACGCCGAGTTTCTCCGCTCGCGCCCGGCCGAGGTTGAAGCGCTGTTTCAGGATATCCTGATCAGCGTCACGTCGTTCTTCCGCGACCCGGACACGTTCGAGCTGCTGAAGAGCAAACTGTTCCCCCGCATCACCGCGCAACATTCCCCCGGCGAGCCCATCCGGATGTGGGTGGTGGGCTGTTCGACCGGCGAAGAGGCGTATTCGCTCGCGATCATGTTCTCCGAGTTCATGGACCGTGAGGGTCGGGTCTGGCCGGTGCAGATCTTTGCGACCGACCTGAACGGGGCGAGCGTGGAGCGGGCCCGTCTGGGGCTGTACCCCAAGAGTATTTCCGAGCGGCTGTCACCCGAGCGGTTGCGGCGCTACTTCTACGAGGTCGACGGGAAATACCGGGTGGCGAAGTCGATCCGCGACATGTGCATCTTCGCCAAACACAACATCGCGGCCGATCCGCCGTTTTCGCGCATGGATCTCATCAGCTGCCGCAATCTGCTCATCTACCTCGAGCCGGTGCTGCAGCAGCATCTCATGCCGATTCTCCACTACGCGCTCAAGCCGACCGGCTTCCTCTGGCTGGGCGCGTCGGAGACCACGGGGCCGTTCCGCGAGCTGTTCGAGGCGGAGGATGCCAAGCACCGCTTTTATCTCAAGAAACCCAACGCCACGCGCGTTCCCGTGCCGATCCTGCTCACCCGGCCGCCCGGGGAGCGGCGCGTGCCGCTCGAGCTTCCCGCGAATCAGGGCCGGCGCGGCGATGACGTGCAGCGCGAGGCGGATCGCATCCTCCTGGCGCGCTACACCCCGCCCGGGGTCGTCGTCACCGACGAGCTCGAAATCCTGCAGTACCGCGGCGATACGGGCCCGTACCTCGCGCCCGCGTCCGGGCGCGCGTCCCTCAACCTGCTGAAGATGTTGCGGGAGGGCTTGTTGCTGCCGGTGCGGACCGCGATCGCTCGCGCCAAGCGGGAAAACAGCGCGATCCGCAAGGAAGGCGTGCGGGTCAGATCGAATGGAGGAACGCGCGTCGTCGATGTCGAGATCGTGCCGGTCAAGATGCCGCGCGCGGAGCGCTTCTGGTATCTGGTGATGTTCCACGAGTCCCAACTCCAACCCGATCGCGAGCCCAAGGCCGAGGCGCCGGATCGCGAGGTCGAGCAGGAAACCAAGCAACTCAAGCAGGAGCTGGTCGCCACCAAGGAATATCTGCAGTCCGTCATCGAGCAGCAGGAAGCGGCGAACGAGGAGCTGCAGTCCGCCAACGAGGAGGTGCAGTCGGCGAATGAAGAGTTGCAGAGCATCAACGAGGAAATCGAGACCTCCAAAGAAGAGATTCAGTCGAGCAATGAGGAGCTGGCGACGGTCAACGAGGAGCTCCAGACGCGCAATGCCGAGCTGGGGCAAAGCAACAACGACTTGATGAACCTGCTCGCCAGCGTGCAGATGGCCATCGTGATGCTCGGCCCCGATCTGCGGATCCGCCGGTTCACCCCCATGGCGGAAAAGATGTTGAATCTGATCGCGACCGACGTCGGACGGCCCATCACGGATATCAAGCTCAACGTCGATGTCCCGGATCTCGAGCAGATCCTCGTCGAAGTCGTCGAGACGGTCCAACCCTACCAGCGGGAGGTGCAGGACAAGAACGGCCGCTGGCATTCCCTGCGCGTGCGACCGTACCGCACGCTCGATAACCGCATCGACGGCGCCGTGGTCGTGCTGGTCGATATCGATTCGATCAAAACCACCGCCGAGTCGTTGCGGGTGGGGTCAGAGCGGCTGCGCATCATGTACGATCGCGCCCCCGTCGGGATATTCGAGACGGATCTCGAGGGCCGCTTTATTCGCGTCAACGACAAGTTCTGCGAGCTGACCGGTCGCTCCCGCGAGCTGTTACTGACATTGCGGTCGCAGGAAATCACGCATCCCGACGATGTCTCGGCCGACGTGGATGCATTCGAGCGGATTGCCAGCGGCGCGGTACCCTCGGTCCGGCGCGAGAAGCGCTACATCCGCGAGGACGGACAGGTCGTGTGGGTCGAGCTCCATCGGTTCAGCGTCCCCGACGCGGAAGGGCGGCCGGCGTTCACCGTGGGGATCGCGGAGGACATCAGCGAGCGCAAGGAAACGGAGACGACGCTGCGCCGCCGAGAGGCGCGCTTCCGTGCTCTGATGAATAGCGCGCCGGTGCTCATCTGGGTCACCGGAACCGAGGGCATGGAGTACGTGAACCAGGCCTATCTCGAATTCCTCGGCGTCGAGTCACAGGAGGTGCTCGGGAACGCGTGGACCTATTTCCTGCATCCCGAGGATCGCGAAGCCTACCTGGCTGCCTACGAGCGCGCGCAGAGCGCGCTGCAGCCGTTCGAGCACCAGTTCCGCTTCCGCCGCGGGGACGGCGAGTATCGCTGGATGATGGTCGTCGCGCTGCCGCAATTCGGCGCAGGGGGAAAATTCAGCGGGTACACGGGCGCGACGTTCGACATCGGGACGCTGAAACAGGCGGAGGAAACCCTGCGCACCGCCGATCAGCGCAAAGACGAATTCATCGCGATGCTGGCGCACGAGCTGCGCAACCCGCTCGCGCCGATCACGAACATCGTGCAGATGCTGAAGAGCGGAAATCTGGATCCCCAAACGCTCGCCTGGGCACACGAGGTTTTGGATCGACAGCTGCGAAACGTCGGACGGATGGTCAACGACCTGCTCGATGTATCGCGCGTCAGCCACGGCAAGATCCAGTTGCAGCGCGAGCGCGTGGACCTCCAGGCCCTCATCACCCGGTCGATCGACGCGCTGCGCCCCGCCATTGAAGCGGGGCAAAAACGGATCGCCATCGAGCTGCCCACCGCGCCCGTCGTCCTCTATGCCGATCCTGTCCGGCTGGAGCAGGTCATCGGCAACCTGGTCCACAATGCGATCAAGTTCACGCCCCAGAATGGACACATCACGATTCGTGCTGCGTCGCTCGACCGGGGAGACAAAAAGGAGGTTGAGATCAGCGTGCGGGACGACGGCGACGGCATCGAGTCCGACACGCTGCCGCGCGTGTTCGACCTGTTTATGCAGGGCAATACGTCGCTCGACCGGGCGCAAGGCGGTTTGGGGATCGGGTTGACGCTGGTGCGCGGCCTCGTGGAGATGCACGGCGGGACGGTCGAAGCCAAGAGTGACGGTGCGGGATTGGGCAGTGAGTTCATCGTCCGCTTGCCGGTGCTCGAGGTGCCGGCGTCACCGCCCAAGCTCGTGTCGACCGGAGTTGCCGGTCCCAAACGCATCCTGATCGTCGACGACAATGTGGACGCGGCCACCGCGCTCGCCGCCCTCCTGCGGCAGGACAAGCACACCGTGACGGTGGCGCACTCCGGTGCGACCGGTCTCGAGCGGGCACGCGAGACACAGCCTGAAGTTGCCTTGATCGATCTCGGGATGCCGGGCATGAACGGCTTCGAAGTTGCGGAGCGCTTGCGCGCGGCCGGCCACAGGGATATGCTGCTCATCGCGCTCAGCGGCTACAGCGGGGAGGAGAGCCGCCGGCGCGCCCGCGACGCGGGGTTCGACGAGTACATCATCAAGCCGCTCGATCCGCAGACACTCTCAGACGTCCTGAGCCGCCGCCCCCGCTGAGGCGGCATGCTCGCCCTCGCCGTCGTTCTCGCGCAAATCGCGATCCCCCCGCCGCGCGGGTACGTCAACGATTTCGCCGGGGTGCTCGACTCCGCGTCGATTCAGCACATGGAGCAGGTGATCACCGAAGTCCGCAACGCGACGCGCGGCGAAATCGCGGTCGTCACGCTTTCCGACATCGGCGGTCGCGCGGCGAGCGACGTGGCGGTGCAGATCGGGCGGCAGTGGGGCGTTGGCGCGAAGGGTGAAGCGGGCGATCCCGCCAAGAATCTCGGCGTCGTCATGCTGCTCGTGCCGAGAAAAAACCACCAGCCCGGTACAGGTGACGTCTTCATTGCCACCGGCCGTGGCGCGGAAGGGTTTCTTCCCGACGCCGCGGTGGGGCGCATTCGCGACGCGATGCTCCCGTCGCTCGAACAGGAGCAGTACGGCGCGGCGCTCTCACTGGCGGTCGATCTCGTCGCCCAGGCGTTCGCCAGGGAATTCAAAGTGACGCTGACCACTCCAGAATACGCCCAACCGCCACCGGCGCAGACTCCGGGAGAGCAGATCCCAATCGGCTGGATCATCGCCGCGATCATCATCCTGGTGCTGCTGAGCCGCGGCCGCATTTTCTTGCTGCCGTTCTCGTTCAGCGGGAGCGGTCGGGGATCAGGCGGTGGATGGGGCGGGGGAAGAGGCTGGGGCGGCGGTGGAGGGGGGTTCGGGGGATTCGGTGGTGGAGGCGGCTTCTCAGGTGGCGGCGCGGGAGGGAGATTCTGAAATGGCGCGCATGACGGCCGACCGGTTCGCGGAACAGCTCACGACCGCGCTCGGCAACCGGCTCGTGACCCTGCTGCTTTACGGCTCGGCTGCTCGGGAGGTGGGCACGGGCAGCGGGGAGCCGGCGATGAACACGCTGCTCATTGTCACCTCCGTTGACGCCGAGTTATTCACGCGGATGGCGCCGCCGGTTCGCGATTGGGTAGGCGCCAAGCATCCCGCCCCGCTCGTGATGACGGACCAGGAATGGCGCGACTCGGCCGATGCCTTTCCGATCGAGTACGAGGACATTCGCGCGCATCATCGCGTGCTGGCGGGACGCAACCCGTGGGACGGCATCAGCGTCAGTCGCGAGCATGTCCGCCGCCAGCTCGAGCACGAGCTGATGGGCAAGCTGATGCACCTGCGGCAGGCCTATGCGGTCGAGTGGAAGAGTCCCAGCAATCTCGCGGAGGTTGTGCGAGGGACGCGCGCGGGCTTTCTGACGATGCTTCGGGCGGTGCTCCGCCTCGCCGGCCGACCCGTTCCCACTTCTCCGGATGCGCTCGTACGCGATGCGGCGGGGCTGATCGGATTCTCGCCGCAGGGCCTGACTGATCCCGCGGCCTACCTCGACGCGGTCGCCCGCACGACGCAATATGTAAACCATATGGAAAGGACTCCTTCGTGAACGCGCCCCCCGCGCCCCCCCCGCCCCCCCGTCGCACTGGACTTTCGTTCGCGCTGCCGCTCGCTCTCAGTCTGATCGCGGGCTGCGGCTACAACACGATTCAAACGCTCGACGAAAAGGTCAACGCCGCCGAGTCACAAATCAAAGTGCAGCTGCAGCGGCGCGCCGATCTGATTCCCAACCTCGTGGAAACGGTCAAGGGCTACGCCAAGCAGGAACAGACCATCTTCATCCAGGTCGCGGAAGCGCGCGCAAAATTGGCGGGAGCGGTACAAAGCGGCGACCTGCAACAGATGGCGGCGGCCAACGCGGCTCTGACCGCTCCGCTCGGCAGGCTCATCGCGATCGCGGAGAATTATCCGCAGCTCAAGTCGAACGAGAATTTTCGCGCGCTCCAGGACCAGCTCGAAGGAACGGAGAATCGCATTGCGGTGGCCCGACAGGACTACAACGAATCGGTGAATGTGTATAACGCATACATTCGCCGTTTTCCACAGGTGATTACTGCCAAGGTCCTCGGGAAGGGTCCAAGGGCTTATTTCGAATTGCAAACACCCGGAGCAGCCGAGGCGCCCCGTGTCGATTTCTCGAAATGAGGGTTAGATTGCGGCATGCCCCGCGTTCAAACTGAGGAGCGTCGTTCCGTCGAGGAGATCCAGGCCGCCAAGCGCTGTCTCGTGGCGATCATCGAGGACGATGCCGAGTTCCGAAACATGCTGCGCGAGCTGCTCGAGGAAGAGCAGTATCGCGTGGTCGCGGTCGGCAACGGGGCCGAAGCCCTCGAGCGGCTCCGCGGTGATACGGTCCCCGACGTGATCTTGCTCGATGTCTCGATGCCGGTCATGGACGGCTTCGACTTTCTCCGCTTCCGCAACGACGACCCTCGGCTCGCGACCGTGCCCGTTGTGCTCGTGACCAACGCGAAACCGCACGAGCGTCCGACGGTCGGCGTGAACGCGATCGTCCGGAAGCCTATCGACATCGACGAGATTCTCTTCGCGATCAAGCGCTACTGCGCCTGAACCGGGGCGGCTAGCGGCAGCGTAAAAAAGAACGTCGTCCCTTCGCCCGGTCGGCTCTCCACCCAGATCCTCCCGCCCAGCGCTTCTACTACTCCTTTTGCGATTGTCAGTCCCAGACCGCTCCCCAGGCGTGCCTTCGGGGTCGCTTGCCAGAACCGGTCGAAGACGTGGGGGAGCTGCTTGGGCGACACCCCGATGCCGCTATCACGCACGGTGAACAGGACCTCATCGTCGAGCGGTTCGGCGTTGACCTGCACGAACCCGCCGTCCGGCGTGAACTTGATCGCATTGCCGATCAGATTGCCGAGTACTTGCAGGACTCGGTCGCGGTCGCAGACGACGTCAATATCGTCCGAGACGTCCTGGTCGAAGCGCAGGGATTTCTCTCGCGCCTGGTCCTGACACGCCGCGAGTGCCTCCTCGATGATCGGTCGCACCGGCTCGCGACGCGGCTCCACGAACAACCGGCCCGATTCGATGCTCGCCACATCGAGCATGTCGCTGATGAGCCGGTTCATGCGGTCCGCCGAGCGGCGTATCGCTTCGACGTGACGGCGGTCGCGCCGGCCCGCCTCGTCCGACGGCAGGCTGCGGAGCAGCAGACCCACTGCGGTGAGCACGGTATTCAATCCGTTGCGCAGATCGTGAGAAATCGCCGCGAGCGTGTCGTCGCGCGCGCGACTCGCCTGATGGGCTTGCTGATACAATCGCGCGTTGTCCGTTCCCAGCGCGATTCGCTGCGCGATGTCCTCGAGGACCGGGAGATCGGTCTTGGAAAACGTCCGGTCGGGGCGCGTCATCGCCAGCGTCATGACGCCAAGCAGCCGGCCGCGGCCGACGAGCGGCAACAGCGCCATGGATCGGATGCCGGCGCCGCGCAGCGCCGCCTGACCCGAGGGCTGAGCGGTGATGGCGCCGAGGGCTGATGGCGTGAGGTCCGGAATGAACAGCGTCTCGCCCGATCGCAAACCCGGCGTCGGGACGAGCTGCCACTCGTCGAGCGCGCTATCCACGCGCTGCACCGTGCCGTCATCGTCGATGACGTCCACGAGGCACAGGTCGGCGAGGCGCGGGACGACCAGACGCGCGACGGCCGACAGCATCGCCCCTTCGTCCAACGCCGAAGCGAGAATCTCGGCGAGGTTCGACAGGAAGCGCTGCTCGTCGGCGCCGGCTTTCAGCAGCTGCGTCTTACTACCCTTCAACGTCACCGCATCCTTCCCCTCTCATCAGGGAAATATTCGACCCTCAGGCAAGGTGCGCGATCTGAATCAGGTCAGCAACAGAATCAGCAGTACGGCGATGATGATCAAGGCCACGGTCGAAATGGTGATCGTGGTAGTCCCTGCGGCCGCCGCGGCCGCGTCGTGATGCGCGAACGCCGGCGGCTCGTAGCTCGGCATTTCGGGCTGCAGCCGCGGTCCTGCCTGCGACTGCGATGCTTGCCCCGGTACAGCAGCCCCAGAGGCCGGGGAGGCCAGAGGGGCTTGGACGGCGGCACCGGGAGAAGCAGGCACGGGCTGCTGTGCCGCAAGCGGCGCGACGCCGCCGAGCAGGCAGCCCAGTGCGATTGCCGTGGTTACCCTCATACGACTCGTCGTCCCTGAATGATGCGGATGACGATCACAACCAGGGCAATGACCAACAACAGGTGAATCAGTCCGCCGAACGTATACGACGAGATGAAGCCCAGCAACCACAAGATGATGAGAATAATCGCGAGCGTAATCATGAGTCGGTTTCCCTCCTAGGGAGTCACGGGCAGCTGTTGCCCGACCACCCACTTCACGATGCGCCCGGGCTCGAGCGTGTCGTTAGGGTTGACCTGGTTGATCAGCGCCAGCGTCGCCACGGAAACGGGCGAGGGGCGCTGGCGCGCGAGGTCGGCGATGGTCGCGCGTCGGTCCAGCGTAAACAGGCTGAGGTGCTGCGGCTGCACGTTGAGAATCGAAGCATCGTTCAAGGGCCCAAAACTGCTCAGCGCGCGTTGTACCACGCCCTGATTGTTGGACCACGTTTGCTCCGGGCCGTAGCCGAGCAGGCGGTAGACGTTGTTGTTGTACTGGACGAAGAGCGCCTGGCCGCGCAACGTGCCGTTCTGCGTCGTGGCGGCGAAGGGCGCCGTCGAAGCGGACAGGCCGTTGACGTTGCCGTGCGTCAGTTGACCGGCCTGCACGCCCTGTTGCGACAGGAACGAGCGGGCGGCCTGGTCGGCGTTGCTCGATCCCTGCGCGAGCGTCAGCTCGATCACGGCATCCTGCTGCGGGCTTTGCGCCGCGACGGACTGTTTGCTGTTCGCGGTCTGCCAGCCGCTGGGGAAGGACATCTGGAACTTGAGATCGGGATGATAGAACTGCGTGCCCTTAAAGAAGCCCTCGCGCGGATTCATGCCGAAGATCATGCCGTCCAGGCGGCGCTCGTAGTCCTGCGCGTTCACCGTCGCGTTGCTGAAGTCGACCTTTGTCTGCCCGAGGACGGAGTTGATGTGCTCGATGCGGTTGCCGGGGTTCGGATGTGTCGCCAGCCATTCGGGCAGCCTGCCGCCGCTCTGTGACTGGAGGTTGTCGAGCATCTGCATCACGTTGATCATCTGCCGCGAGTCGAAATTCGCCCGACTCGAGTACCGGACACCAAGCGCGTCGGCCTGGTTTTCATTGTCGCGCGAGAACTTGAGGAACAGCACCTGCAGCGCCTGACTCGCGAGCCCCGCGTAGTTTGCCACTTGCGAGCTGGCGATGCTGCCAATGGCCAGGCCCAGCTGCGCGAGCTCCTGCTTCGACATCTCGTGTGCCGTGTGGCGCGCCGTGACGTGACCGATCTCGTGACCCATCACGGTCGCCAGCTCGGCTTCACTGGTGATGTGGGTGAGAAGGCCGCGGGTCACATAGACGTGGCCGCCGGGAATCGCGAACGCATTGACACTGGGGTCGTCAACCACGCGGAATGTCCAGGGAAGACTCGGCCGCTCGGAGGTTGCGGCGAGCTTCTTGCCGAGATCGGCGACGTAGCTCTGCAGCGCGGGGTCGGGATACAGCCCGATCTCGGCGACCACCTGGCTGTCGTACTGCGCGCCCATCTGAATTTCCTGTCCTTCGCTCACGAGCATGAGCTCGTTTTTTCCAGTCGCGGGATTCCGCGCGCAGGCGGCAGCGACTAAAAGTCCCAGCCCCGCAGTGAACGCGAGCCGTCTCATAGGTCCTCCAGGTCTTTCTGGATTTGGCCACCCAGCTCCTGCATCGTTCCGGTGATCTGATCGGCGAGGCCTTCGGCTTCGAGCTGAGTGTCGCCGCGGGCACGCCCTGCGGTTTCTTTCGCCTTGCCCTTGATCTGGCGCACCTTGCCGCGAACGCGGTTCTTCGTGCTGCGTTTCATGGGAGATTACTCCCCTCGTTGTCGGGTCAATAGGGTCTCTCCGCAAATTTCCAAACCCAGCGGCCTAACGAACATCCCTCACGGGGTTGAAAAACGGCGTAGGCCGGACTCGCGGCGGAGAATTAACCCATTGAAGAGGAGTAGTTCGGGCGGATCGCTGCTTGCTCGGCGCCACTCGTCGAGTGCGCGGGACCCCGGATCGCGATCGGATCGGTGAGCCGGTAGTTCGCCCGCAGCCGCTGCAACTCCGATTCGACGCGGCGGTTGACCGCGCGGTTTTGGGCAGGACTGTCCGACACGACGAGGATCTGAGTGCTGCGTTGCTCGAGAATCAACTGGGCGGCCCATGCGCGTGCGTGCTCGAAGGCAGCGGCGTTTTCATTGTCGAGGAGCCGCCGGAGCTGATTGAGTCCCGGAGCCGCCGGAGGGGGAATGACGCGATACGCGTACGCCCACAGCTGTTGCACAAGATGACATTCGCCCCGCTTGGCGCGGGGCGACAATCAACCCGAAGGAGGAGAGGCGGATTAAAGCGCGAGGACTAACTCTAGCGGACGAATTTGCGACGGTCGCCTTTCGGCGGCGTTTTTTTGTGCGCGTGCGCTGCAATCTGCAAACGGCTGTGCAGGGCCAGCTTCTCGAGGATGTTGTGAACGTGACTTTTGACGGTGTACGTCGCGATGTTGAGCCGTTGCGCGATTTCCTTGTTGCTCAAGCCTTCCGCAATGAGATCGGTGATCTGCTGTTCCCGCTTCGTCATGCGCACCGACGCCATCATCGGGGTATTGCGCAGCACCGAGGCCTGCTTCGCGATATGGGAGAGCAGGGTGCCGGTCAGTGCCGGCGGCACCACGTCCCCGCCATTCGCGACCTGGCGGATCGTGTTCGTCAGATCCTCGAGCGCTGCATCCTTGGCGATGAAGCCGTTGGCGCCGCGTTTGATGAAATCGATGACGTCTTCTTCTTCGGGCTGCATGTCCATCATGATGATGCGGGAATGCGGGGCGGCTTCTTTGATGCTTTCCACGAGGCGTTGACTGCGGTTGCGGCCGAGCGCCGCATCGACGAGGACAACGTTGGGCTTGAGCTCCTGCAACCGCTGCAGCGCGGACGACGCGCCCTCGGCGGAGGCGACAACTTTGAATTCGGTTTGTGAGTCGAGCAGAGCGGCGAGGCCATCGCGCAGCAGTCGGTTGTCCTCGATCACCAGGATTTGAATGCGTTTCGTGGTCATGTGGCTTTGACGGCCCTCGTGTTCGGAACGAGGAGTAGGCTATAGGGCATGATGATCAAATTTCACAGGTATTAGTTCATCCGCACCGAGAAGGTTCCCGCATCATCCTTTAGGATGAGATGCTAAAATTACCGTCTAACCCTGCGAAAGCCATGCCGGAGGGGCAAAAACGGGCTAAAAACGAGCACGGCGCTCACAGGGAGCGCCGTGTCGCTTCAGGTGCCGTGAGTCGGTTAGAGCTTCACGACGTTCTGGGCCGCGGGGCCTTTCTGGGCCTGCACGACCTCGAACTCGACGCGCTGGCCTTCGGTCAGCGACTTGAACCCTTCCCCCTGAATCGCCGTGTGATGAACGAAGCAGTCCTTGCCGCCGTTCTCGGGCGTGATGAAGCCAAAGCCCTTTGCGTCATTGAACCACTTCACGGTACCGGTGATGCGTGCCATCTGTTCGTTACTCCCTAGCTAGATACGGTTCCGGCGGCGAGCAGCCTTGCTCTTGCGCCGCCGTTGAACGGCGGGACTCTCATAGAAGCGCTTCCGCTTCATGTCCTGAAACAGGCCGGCCTTGGTGACGTCGCGGCGGAATCTCTTCAACACCACTTCCAACCGGTCAGTCTCGTTCAGCGTGACTTCCATTGACCCGTCCAGGTGAGAGCTCGAACCAGAAACGACACGAGGACCGCAGGCGATAGCCCAGGTCCTCGGATCAGTCCGCTGGTGTCCAGCGCACGGCACCATGCCGTGGCCCTTCGCTCGCCCGAAGCATCACCAGAGGGCAGAAGTAAGTCAACTGTTGTAAGAATGGTCGGTGCGTTGCAAGTTAGTCGCCCATGCGCCCCTTCCTTATAGTGGCTGCCCTCCTGGGCGCTGCCTGCCATCATTCGCGACCCGGAAATGCAACGCCGGTCCGTACGGCGCGCGATACCACACATGTCGCGCGCGATACGGCGCTCGAGGCCCGCGCCGCGCGCCTCGAGCTGAAAGTCCTGGAGCAGGAGGCGCAGGTGGAGGAGCTGCAGACGCGACTCGACGACGCGCGGCGCGAGGTCGTGCGCGCGATGGCCAAACTGCAGTCGCTCGCCACGCGCGCGGAAGCGGCGTCCGGCATGGCGGAAGCGGAAATCGCGTTGCAGGCACTGCGGACCGGCAATGGAAGCGGGGGGGGCGGGAGTGCGGTGCCGCCCGAGCTGAGCCAGGGCACGCAACTGCTGCAACTGTCGACCGCCGAGTTCGACAAGCAGAACTACGGCGGCGCGCTCTACCTCGCGAACGAAGCGAAGAACGCCGCGGCCGCCGGGCAGGGACGCCTCGTGAGCGACGACCGGGTGAAGCCGCGGGCCGGCGAAGTGCCTTTCGCGCTCCCGCTCCATCTTCAGACGAGCGCCCGCGCGAACGTGCGCGAGGGGCCGGGCTCCAATTTTCGCGTGTCGTACACGCTCGATGCGGGCGCCGAGCTGACGGCCTACTCATATCTCGATCAGTGGGTGCGGGTCAACGATCAAACCAACCGGTCCGGCTGGATCCACCAGAACCTGATCGAACGGCGGCGCTAGGGAGCCTTCGGCGCGGACGCGCGCTGGCGGCGCGCGACCATGACCCGATTGCCGCCCGCATGTTTGGCTTCGTAGAGTGCGGCGTCGGCCGCCGCGATGAGCGCTTCGGCGGCGTCACCATTGCCCGGAAACAGCGCGACGCCGATGCTGACCGTGATCGATCCCTCAGGGAGCTTCTCGGTCTCGATCTTCTTGCGGATGCGTTGCGCGACCTCGCTCGCGCCCTCGCTCTCCGTCTCGGGCATCATCAACAGGAACTCTTCGCCGCCATACCGTGCGACAAAGTCCACATCACGACACGCTTCGCGCATGATCGCGCCGATGCGTTTGAGCGCAGCATCGCCAGCCTGATGCCCGTACGCGTCATTGTACTTCTTGAAGAGATCGAGGTCCGCCATGAGGACGGCAAACGGATGGCGCAGGCGACGGGAGCGGCGGACTTCGTTCTCCAGGACTTCCATCATGCGCAGGCGGTTGAAGAGTCCCGTCAGCGGATCCGTCGCGGACAGGCGCTCGAGCTCGACGCGGCTCTCGCGCAGCCGCGCGACCATGTGGTTGAAGACCTGCGTCAGGTAACCGACCTCGCCACCGCCCGTCACCGGCAGTCCGATGTCGAGGTCGCCGCCCGCGACGCGACCGGCGGCGCGCGTGAGCCGATTGAGCGGGCGGACGATGAGGAGACTGAGCAAATAGGCGAGCGCACCGACGACGGCGAGCAGCAGCGTCACGATGCCGAGTGTCACGTTGCGCAGCCGTGAGACCTGACGGAATGCTTCGGACGAGGGAATCTCGGCCACGACGACCCAATCGAGCGCCGGCACCAGGCGTACGCTGCCGACCACGCGCTGATCGGTAAAACTCGTGAATTGCACCGCGCGATCCATGCGGGCGAGCAGCCACGCAGCGGACTGCGGCTTGTAGCGCTGTGTCATGAGCGCGGCCGAGCTGCCGTGTGAGCCGATGATGAGCTTGCCGTCACGCGTCATGAGGTAGATCTGGCCCGAGTCACCAGGCGCAAAGCGGCGCAGCATGTCGCCGACGCTGCGCAGTTTGACGCGCGCGGCGAACGCGCCAAGCG
>DASZNX010000121.1:0-4920 GCA_035551075.1 Gemmatimonadales bacterium
CCGCAGCATCCCGACTTCCCACTCATCACCAGGCGAAATCCCGTTACTTTCCCGGTCGATCCTCGACTACTCTGAGCCGTGTACGATTCGCGATGGGGCCTCTCAGCCTATGACCACGATCACGTTTCGCGTCTCTGCCGCCGCCGTGTTCCTCGTGCCCACGCTCCTCACAGCGCAGCGTCCGACGCTCGCCGCCGCGGTCAAGCAATACGTCGCGGTCGATACGCCAGTGGTGGCGCTCACGCACGCGCGTGTCATCGATGGCACCGGCGCCGCTCCCAAAGAAGACCAGACGCTCATCATCCGTGACGGCAGCATCCTCGCGCTCGGCCCCGCCCGCTCGACCAAGGTGCCGGACGGCGCGCAGGTCATGGACCTCACGGGAAAGTCCGTCATTCCCGGTTTCGTGATGATGCACGAGCACCTTTACTATCCCACCGGCCCGAACGTCTACGGTGCCGATTACGTGAGCTTCTCGCGGCTGTATCTCGCGGGCGGTGTGACGTCGATGCGGACCGGCGGCAATGTCGGCGGCTATGCCGACTTGAACCTTGCGGCAGCGATCAAGGCCGGGAATCAGGTGGGACCGTGGATCGACGCCACAGCGCCCTACGTGAACGGCCCTTCCCCATTCACGCAGATGTACGCGCTGAAGGACTCGGCCGACGCCCGCCGGTTCGTGGCGTTTTGGGCGGACGCGGGCGCGACATCGTTCAAAGCGTACATGAACATCACCCGCCCTGAGCTCGCCGCGGCGGTGGATGAAGCGCACAAGCGGGGCCTCAAGATCACCGGACATCTCTGCTCGGTCACCTACCACGAGGCTGCCGAGCTCGGCATCGACGACTTGGAGCACGGTTTCTTCGTCGCGACTGATTTCGTCCAGGACAAGCAGCCCGACGTCTGCCCCGGACAGACCGTGGGGATGACGGCGCTGGGCAGCGTCGATGCGAAGTCGCCCGCGTTCACGTCACTCGTGCAGTACCTCATCGCGCATCACGTCGCGGTCACGTCGACGCAGACAGTGTTCGAGACGTTTGCGCCCGGACGCCCGGTGCCCCTGGGTATCGACGTGCTCGATCCCGTTCTCAAGGCGCGCTACGATCAACAGTACGAGCGCGTGCAGCACGACTCGACGGGAGCGCGGTTCGCCAAGCTGCTGGCGCTCGATCAGGCGATGGAGCTGGCGTTCTTCCGCGCGGGCGGACTGCTCTTGGCCGGGACGGACCCGACGGGTGCCGGCGGCGTGATTCCCGGCTACTCGGATCAGCGAGAGGCTGAGCTGCTCGTCGAGAGCGGTCTGACGCCGCTCGAGGCGATCAAGGTCTGCACACTCAACGGGGCGACGTACCTGGGCCGAGCGGATCGGATCGGCTCGATTGCGGCGGGCAAGCAGGCGGATCTCGTGGTAATCGATGGCAATCCCGCGGCAACGATTTCCGATATCCGGCACGTCACGCTCGTGTTCAAGCAGGGCGTCGGGTATGACCCGGCGAAGTTGATCGAGTCGGTGCGAGGGAAAGTGGGGCTGTTCTAGGTCAGCGTTGACTCGAGCCGCCGGCCACGCGCGACGACAACGCCATGCTCACGGGAAGTCCAAGACGACCTGCAAGGTTCCGGAAGCGGGCATCCTGGCGCAGCGTTTCGAATCGGTCATCGACCATGAGGTACATGAGCGGCCACTCCCGTTCGCGAAACGCCTTGTCGATCCACTCATAGGCTTTGGCCCGCTCACCGAGTAACGCATAGTCAGCCGCAATATCCAACGAGCGCGGTCGAGGATAGGGATTCTGCGCGCGCCGCTCTTTGTCCCGCACATCCGCCCACAGGTAGACCCGCTTGGCCGCCGCGTACCCGGACGCGCGATAGGCGCTGTCGACCGATGCCGCCAGATCCTGCTTGCCGCTGATTTTCAGCGCGGTCAGCCATTCGGCCATGGCCTGCGGCAATTTCCCTTGTCGCTCGTAGATGACCGCGATCCGACGATGGCGATTCTCGGAGATAAAATCGGGATCAGGGACTTGGAGAAAGAGCTGGAGCGCTTCGTCGTAGCGGCCGGCCCGATAGAGCGCCGCACCCACGGAGCTTTGCTTGTTCGGAGAGAGTGGGTCCAGCTCCAATGCTCGTTGCATCTCTCGAATGGCCGCGTCGAACTGTCCTCCACGGCTCAGCACGTCGCCGTACTGCTGATGCGCGAACGCATTGTTCGAATTCAACGCGATGGCACGCCGAAATTCCTGCTCGGCAGCGGGCCACGACCAATACAGATGCGCCAGGACCATCGCGAGCGAGGCGTGCGCGTCCGACAGCGAATCATCGAGTTGTATCGCGCGACGCGCTGCGGTGTCGGCTTTGCGCCACGCCCACTCGGAGGGCAGCGAGTTCGAGCCGGCCAGGCCTCCGTACGCATCGGATAGTCCCGCCCAAGCCGGCGCGTAGCTCGAGTCTCGCTGAATGGCGCGCTCGAAATACACGATACTCGCTCGGACACCATTCTCGGTCCACGTGTCCCACTCGCGCCGACCGCGGAGATACAAGTCGTATGCATCAGGGTCCACGGGCCGTGTGCGATTCGTGGTCGCCACAGAGCCACGCCCCGGCACATCCGCGAGCCGGAGCTGGACTTCGTTCGTGATTGCCCGGGCGACCGCGTCCTCCAGGCCGAGCACGTCACGCACGTCGCGCTCGTAGGTTTCGGCCCAGAGATGCCGATCGGTCGGCGCCTCTACCAGCTGCGCCGTGACCCGCACGCGATCGCCGGAGCGGAGCACAGAGCCTTCGACGACCGCGTCCACGTGCAGCTCCCGCCCAATGGCGGGGAGCGTCTCGCGCGTCCCCTTGTAATGCATGGCCGAGGTGCGTGAGATCACCCGCAGTCCCGCAATCTTCCCCAAGTCCGTGATGAGCGTCTCGGTCATGCCGTCGGCAACGTATTCCTGGGTCGAGTCGCCGGACATGTTTGCCAATGGGAGCACAACGAGCGAGTGGATGTGCCGTCCGGTAGGTCCCGCACGAAGGCTCAGCGCAAGCGCGAGCGCGGCTGCCACGCCGCCGGTGAGGATGAACGGTTTGCGGATCGGCGCGTGCCAGGAGCGGCGTGGAACGGACGACGTCACGCCATCGATCGTTCCGATAAAGCGATAGCCGCGCCGTGGCAGCGTTTCCACGAATCGGGGCTTCTCGGCGGAGTCGCCGAGCGCGCTGCGGAGCTTGTAAACGGCCGCGTCGAGACCTTCGTCGAAACTGCCGAACTCATGGGTGGGCCAGATGGCCTGACGCAACTCCTCACGCGTCACCACTTCTCCGGGGTGCTCCAGCAGCAATACCAGCAGCCGCAGGGGCTGCTGCTGTAACCTGATTTTCTTCCCCTCTTTCCGCAGCTCGCCCGCGCGGAGATCCACAGCGAAGGGTCCGAACCGGATGACGGCCACGACGGCTCCCACGAGTCCCTGCCCTAAGATATCCCGCCTCAAGAGCTTGCCCAGATCAGCCGGAGTTCGGCGAGAAATCAGGCGCGAGCCATGGATTCACGTCCGCGGTTTTCGTAAGAGTCCAAACGACGAAGGCATCCCCGTCCGGCGCCATAGCGTCCCTGTGGTCGGTATGGGGCACTCCGGCAACCATGTGAACGGGAGGGGGATCCGATGAGTCGCACGGACTTACAGCTCGTCCGGATGGCACTGCTAGTGTCGGCATTGATTCCGCTGGTGGCGACATGTCGCGAAGAAACCAGCGTGGAGCGGCCTTCCCCGCCGGCCATGCGGGCGGCGCGAGATGAGTTCAGGAGTGAGCGGACCAAGGGGAAGGAAATCTGGATCACGAGTCAGGGTGGGAACGCGATCTTCATCCGCCACTTCGAAGATCTGTCCCCGATCGACCAGATCAACCTGCCGGCCGGAGCCGGACCCCACATCATCACCTTCCACTCACCCGACTTCGCATACGTGGGCGGCATGACCGATGGCAACGTGTACATCATCGATGCAAATAGCCGCCAGGTTGTGCAGACCTTGCACGTCGCCCCGACGCTCGCGCATCAGGTCAAGGTGTCGCCCGACGGCAGCGTGGCCCTGGTTTCGATCATCAGCACCAAGACCCTCACGAAGATTCTCGTCGATGAAGCGAACCGCAGCTGGTCACTCGATGCGAGTCTGGACATCGGCGCCGCGACCGGCAAGGCGCCGGTATGCACCGTGTATCGTGGCGACAGCCAGCGAGCCTTCGTCTCGCTAAACCCCAACGGCATCGCGGTCGTCGACGTGCCGACCATGACCTATCTCAGTCAGATCCCGACGGACGGCTTTCTGGCCTGCGGCATGATCAAGACCGATCCCGATCACGCCGTCATCGCGTCATCGGGTGGTGGCGGGCACATCTACACGCTCGACATGACGACCGAAACGCTGACGGACCGCGGCACCCTCGGCGCCGCCTCGTGGCACAGCTTCAATCTGACGCCCGACGGCACGCGCGGCTTTGGCAGCTCGCCGCTCTCAGATGAAGTGATCGTGATCGACCTGACCACCACGCCGGTGACGAAGCTCGGGACGATCCTGTTCGATCAGGTACCGGGCGTCGGCAACAACCAGCCCGATGCGTTCGGTGGCGGCGAGACCATCTCGGGCGGCTTGCTGCCGGTCGGGCTGCGTGCCGCGGGGAACGTCGCCTTAGTTAATGCGCGCACGCTCGAGGTGCGGTCGCTCGTCAATCTCGAACCGCCGGCGCCATTCAATCCGATGACGTGCGGTCCCGTTGGGCCCCCGACGGGTCCGGGCGGGTGCGCTGTTCATGGTGTGACCGTACGACCGCGCGCGCACGGGGCGCATGAGCAGGGAGAGAGAGATCGAGGTCGGCGAGATAACTGAGGTCCCCTCGGAGCAGGTGCTGGTGCTCACCATGCCACGGGGCATTGCGTGCATG